>JAGOCT010000218.1 GCA_017998585.1 Candidatus Cloacimonadota bacterium
ACATGTACGCTGCAATTGAGGAAGCAATTGACAACATGGAAGCTCAGATTAAAAAGCTGAAAGACAAAGTCACTGATCATCAGAAACGCAGATTGAAAGAAGAGCCAAATTTTGTTTATGCCAATCTTTATGAGAAAAATCATGAAGCAAAATCAAAAAAAGTGATTCGGACAAAACGAATTGTAGCAGAATCCCTTACCGTGTCTGAAGCCATAGATAAGTTTACTGAAATCGAAGATAACTACTATGTTTTCAGAAATGTTGAATCCGACAGAATCAATGTTCTGGTAAAAAAGAACAATGATTATTTCAAACTTATTGAACCATAAGAAGAGGGCAGCGGCTTACGCCGCCCTTTCTTTTTATATCATCTGGAAGTCAGGAATTTTATGTATCACCTGAAAACAGGAAAATCCTCTTCAACTCAAAATAACAGTGGATTTTCATGTGATTCAATCATGCTTAATCGTACTACAATCAGGGTAACTTGTATCAGTTGCCCTGATTGTAGTAATTTTTACAAAACAGATAACATAAAATATTCAGCTTATTTCAGCTGTACAAATAGGCCTATATCAGGAGAAAGACTGCTGTCTAAATTATTATGAAAGAATTGAGTATTAAACATTTTTTCGATCTTTGCCGCCAAAGATTTGTCCTCTCAATTGTTACTGACCCCGGATCTATGGATAAAAAAATTATTGAACCCCATATTCATCGACCAGGGCTTGCTTTGTCTGGTTTTTTTGACAGATTCCCCTATCAGCGAATTCAACTTCTGGGTGAAACGGAAATCAATTATTTACAAACCCTGCAGGATGATATTCTCTATGACCGCCTAAATGAAATGATGAGTATGAATATCCCTTGTTTCATGGTCAGTAAAGGACTTTCAGTGCCCAGCCAGATGGAATTTATTGCTAATGAAAAAAACGTACCTATTATTGTCAGCCGACTTGCTACAGAAAAACTCTATTGGCAGTTAAGCCGGTTTATGAGAGATTACTTTGCACCAGAACAATCCTTACATGGTACTCTGGTTGAAGTATTTGGCGTAGGTATTCTTCTGGCTGGACGTAGTGGAATTGGAAAGAGTGAATGTGCATTAGAATTAGTTGAAAGAAAGCACAGGTTGATTACAGATGATATTGTGAAATTAAAACTTCAGGAAGACAAGCTTTACGGTATGGCAACCAAAGACATAGGACATTTTATGGAAATCAGGGGAGTTGGTATTATCGATGTAGAAAGAATGTTTGGTATTGAAGCGATACGAAAAGAATGTAAAATCGATATTCAGGTAGAGCTCATGCCCTGGCGTGAAAATATGGATTACGAACGAATTGGTCTGACTAATCAACATACAGAATTACTTGGGATAAATATACCAACAATCTATCTTCCTATTTCTTCAGGGAAAAACGTATCGGTCATTATTGAAGTCATAGCCATGAATCATATACTTAAAACTTATGGGTATGATGGAGCTGAAGCGATGCAACGTAAACTGGCTGAAGAAATGCAACAAAAGACAAGAATGAGAACTATTAGCGGAAATTTACAGGAAAATTAAGGATAAATTATGTTTAGAAAAAAAATTACTGTACAAAACAGATTGGGATTACATGCCCGCCCTTCATCATTGTTAGTAAAGCTGGCCAATAAATTTCGTTCTGATTTTCATATCCGTAAAGAAGATATGACGATTAACGGTAAAAGTATCATGGGTGTAATGATGCTGGCAGCAGAATATCAATCAGAAATTGAACTGATTGCAGATGGAGTGGATGAAGATTATTTGATTGAGGAAGTAGAAAAATTGTTCGCTGAAAAATTTGGAGAAGATTAATGATGTTTTTCATTGAGGGTGTTAAGGTATCAAATGGAGTAGGTATAGGTAAAGCACGTATCATAAATGAAAAGAAAATTGTTTTTGATGAAAGACAGATTCAAAAACATGAAATCGAAAATGAAAAAGACAGATATAATCTTGCAATAGAGATTTTAAGCAGAGACATTGAAGAGTATATTGAGAAATATGCCTTTTCCAAAGAAGATAAAGAAATTCTCGATACTCATAAACTGATACTGACTGATCCTGACATTAAAAAAGGTATTTTTGATTTAGTATCAGAAGATCTACATAATCTGGAACAGGCTACTACGCTTTATTTTAATAAAACAATCAATTTCTTTAAGAATATGGATAATGAATTTTATGCAGAAAGAGCTATAGATTATAAAGATACGTATGAAAGACTAATGAACTATCTGCTTAAAAAAGATGATACTCTTTCTGATCAACTAGAAGAAAACTGTATTGTTGTCATGGAAGATATTCCTCCTTCAATGATTTCAGAAATTGTAAAAAGAAAAGCTCAGGGATTAATCCTGCAAAGAGGAAGTAAAACCTCTCATTCAGTTATTCTGGCCAGGGCAATGAACCTGCCTGTCATTACAGGAATTCACTTTTATCACAAAATCCATGACAATGATATGATTATTCTCGATGCTGAACAGGGTCAGGTGATAGTAAACCCTGACCAGGAAACAATAGAAAGATTTGAAGAATTGAAGTTAAAAGAAGACATTGAATTTGATTATCTCAAAAATATCATATCCTTGCCAACAGAAACAGCCGATGGAGAAAAAATCCATCTGATGGCAAATATAGAATTGCCAACAGAAATTGATACCGTCAGTAATATTCACGCAGACGGTGTTGGACTGTTCAGAACGGAATTTTTTTATATAAACAGAGCCTTAATGCCATCTGAAACTGAGCAGTTTAATATCTATAAAAATATTGCCATTCAATCTAAAGGAAAGCCAGTAATTATTCGTACAATTGATATCGGCGGAGACAAATTGGCAAATTGGTATCCTCATTTTAAAGAAGATAATCCCTATCTGGGTTGTCGCGGAATCCGTTTTTCTCTGAAATACCCCAACGTTTTTAAAACACAGATTAAAGCGATTTTAAAAGCATCAGTTTTTGGAAATATTCATATCATGTTCCCTTTGATATCTTCAATTGAAGAATTTCGAATTGCAAAAAAGTATGTCATTGAATGTATGAAAGAGCTAGATGAATACTCTATCGAATATAATCAGGACATCAAAATCGGCACAATGATAGAAATACCTTCTGCAGCGCTTATCTCTGATATACTTGCAAAAGAAAGTGATTTTTTCAGTATTGGCACGAATGATTTGCTTCAATATACTGTAGCAGTTGACAGAAACAACGAGAATGTAGCCAATTATTATAATTTGTATAACCATGCATTCTTACATCTCATTAAAATCACTGCAGAATCTGCAATTAAGCATAAAAAACCTGTTGCTGTCTGCGGAGAAATTGCCAGCGATGAGCAGTTTATTGCTTTGCTTTTAAAATTTGGGATAAAAGAACTCAGTGTGAATCTTCATAATCTACTTAGAGTTAAACAATATATACGCTCCATCAGTTATCAGAAACTAATTGAATATCCAGACAAACTAAACACACTCATGGAAAGCAGTGAAATCAAGTATTATCTGGATAATCTAAAGCAATCTATTTTAATAAAACAGGAGGGGAAATGAGTATCAGATTAGATTACGCAAATCTAATGAAATCTTCAAAGATTGATTGTGGTATTACTGTTGCTGAGATTGAGAATAATTCTCACTTATGTTTGAATGCACGGAACAGATTTCAAAAAGAACGAAAAAAAGATATTCTGGGATTTTATGATCTACCTGACTATCAGGTTGATCATATTATTGAATATATTGACTCAGTTAAAAATGATTATGATGATATGGTTGTTTTAGGCATTGGTGGCTCTGCCTTAGGAAATAAAGCGATATATTCTGCTCTTAAAACAGTTAAAAAATTAGATAAAAGATTACATGTCATGGATAATGTAGATCCCTACATGATAGAAGACATACTGAGTCAAATTAACTGGAACAGAACTCTATTTAATGTTATTACCAAATCTGGTACAACCGCTGAAACCATGTCCACTTTTTTAATTATACTCGATTTACTGAAAAAAAAATGTCCTGATACCTATAAAAAACAAATTATAATAACAACAGACAAAGAAAAAGGATTCTTAAGACAACTGATTAAAGAAGAAGGCTACAAAGATTTTATCGTGCCTGATAGTGTAGGAGGTCGTTTTTCTGTTCTGACAGATGTAGGTTTAGTATCTTCAGCCTTCATCGGAGCTGATATAAAAGCCATGCTTAAAGGTGCAGCAAACATGAGAGACAGATG
>JAGOCT010000219.1 GCA_017998585.1 Candidatus Cloacimonadota bacterium
CTCAAGTATTGTTTTTAATTCTTTAAAATTATATATTTCCCCATTAAACACAATATGATAACGTTCAAGATAATGCATTGGCTGATTTCCAGCATGACTCAAGTCGATAATAGAAAGCCTTCTGTGTCCTAAACCAATATTTTGATGAATATAGAAATCCTGATAATCAGGTCCTCTGTGAGCAATGATGTCAGTCATTCTGTGAAGTGTATTGCGTATATCTGAATTAGACTTGGAAATCAAACCTGAAATACCACACATATTTACCTCTTAATCGTGTTTAAACTGAAGATTATAAAAATGACGATATTGAGGGCAATTAGACAGTAATTCATCATGATTGCCACTTCCAACAAGCTGACCCTGTTCTAAAACAAATATCTTGTCAGCACTTAATATAGTTGATAATCTATGTGCAATCAGGACAACGGTTCTGTTTCCGGCTGCCTGATCAATCGCATTTTGAACCTTTTTTTCTGAATCAGTATCCAAAGCACTGGTTGCCTCATCAAATATTAATATATCCGGGTCATCCACAATAGCACGAGCAATACAAATTCGCTGTCTTTGGCCTCCGGAAAAATTGTAGCCATGTGGTAAAATCATTGAGTTATATTTATCCGGCAATGTTTCTATAAATTCATCCGCATAAGCAAATTGGCAGGCTTCTAAGACCTTTTCATGACCTACATCCTCAAAAGCCCCGTATTTCACATTATTCTCTACTGAATCACTAAACAATATAGATTCCTGAGTAACAATACCGAACATCTTCCTTAAATGTCTGATACTCAGTTTTTTAAGATTGATCCCATCCATTAGTATTTCACCATTTGTAGGGTCATACATACGGTTAATCAGATTAGCAATTGTTGTTTTTCCACTACCACTGGCACCAACAAAAGCGACTTTCTCACCCTTTTTAATCTCAAAGTTTACATTTTTTAAGATCTGTTGATTCTCATTATAGGAAAAAGAAACATTTTTAAATACTATTTTTTCATTGAAAGTGGTCTTTTCAATTGGACTATCTGCTTCAATTATTTCCGATGATAAATCCAATATTTCAGCCACTCTGTCAACAGATACCATCGCTTTTTTAATATCAGTAATAGAATTTGTAACAGCCTTTAAAGGATGAAGCATTGAAAACACAGCAAACAGAAAAGCCGTAAAATCACCAAATGAAAAGTCACTTTGGCGATTTAATATACTTTGAGCTCCAACTATCAAAATTGCAATACCAGTTATTACTGTGCTGATTTCACCTAAAGGAACACCAAATGACCAGTAAACCTGTGATTTTCTCCAGAATTTAAAAAATTTCCGGTTGATTACAACTAATTTTTGATATTCATAATCTTCTCGACAAAAAGCCTTTACGATTCTCATGCTGTTAAGCACTTCTTCTATATTGGAAAACATATTGGAAAGTTCATTCTGAATTTTCTTTGCATATTTTTTAATTTTTCTGGAGATAAAGTTCACACCAAAAGTAAAACCAGGTAAAAATAAAATACTAAACAAAAAAAGTTTAGGATTTAAACGAATAGCAATAAAAGCAAAGATAAAAATTGAAAACAACTCGCGTACGATTTTCAAAGCATTATCAATAAAATAGTTATTAACAATATCAATATCATTTACCATTCTAACGATGGAATCACCCACTCTGTTTTGATTGAAAAAGGAGTATGATTGACTCAGGTATTTCTTATAGCAATAATTACGAATCGCATTGATTGATTTTCCTCTGAGATTAACAAAGAATATCCTGTTTAAAATATAAAAGATGTTTTTCAGTAGAAACAGCCCAACCAACAAAACACAGATAACCCATAATAACATATACGGATCAGCTTGCCCCATCAATAAGCGTAATTCTTTCCAGTAAGGATCAAAATAACTCACTGAAAAGGTAAATGATGAATTCTGCCAGATTGAATAGAAGTGCGATTTTACGGCTTCATAAAATTCATTAAAAACCTTATATTTAACATAACCTGCATCTCTAACTGTAAAAATCTGATCAAAAACGGGAATCACAAGCGTTATACTGATTCCGCTGAATGCTGAAAACAATATCAGGGAGATTAAACCCATAGTAATATCATAAGGATATTGTAAAACAAACTTGTATATTTTTAAAACATTTTTCATAAGACATCCATCTTTTTAATTTTCACACTTTGAATCATAATTATCATTCTGTAAAATATGTCAATTAAAATTCACTTATCTTTTTCCTGATAAAAAAAAGCAGACATGTTGTCTGCTAAAAAACATAGTTTAGGTCTGTTAGAAAAGTGGTAAGTTTATGCCGGCAGAAATATCCCATTTCATTTGAGTATTTTGAATTTCTCCTCCGGGGTATTTCGCATAATTATACTCAATAAAACCATAATCCAAAGCATTAAGTTTAAGACCATATCCATAAGTCAAACCGCTGATTTGCCCCTTGGCATCATGATAGTTGCCAAAACGCAGAAAGACTGTATCTAAAAAACCAACTTCCGTGCCAAATGAAACCGCATGATAGTCTTCTAAAGTTGAAATACCAGAAGATAACTGACCAGACCAAGTATTTTTTAAAATCTTTATAAGATGCTCATTCGTAACAAAATGATCTAATGTTTGATGATATCTGATTCCGATAGCAAAATTATCTGAATCCATAATATACGATTCTCCGTAATTTTCATCCAATCGTTCATAAGTATTATGATTGATATTGTTCTTACAATAGCCTAATGAAGCTTCCATTCTGACATTTTGACTTTCTATAAAAGAGCTTAAGTCAATTTTTGCTGCCAATCCAAAATTGATACAATCAGTCTCCACTTTGGATGAATCATCAATCCCTAGTTTTGAAGTAATGTCTGAATAAGTTAAGCCGATACCAAGTTTTAAATAATCAGGAGCAATAGATTTAACCAGATCTGTATTGAGTGCAAAACTATAGTTTTTTGCAAATTCAAAATTATCTGCAATAGCAACAATCTGATAGTTTTCATTATAAACAAATTGCTTACCATAATCCAAAGAGGTACCATTAAATCCATCTGAATTGGGTAATGGGATATTGATGCCAATTCCCTTTATTGCAAAATTCATATAAGCTGCTGAAAACTTCATAACCGGTTTTATCTTCTCATAATGTTTATCATCCAAATAACTGAATGAAACTCCTTCATGAAAAGAAGCTAATGCCGGATTGGACCAAGCAGAAAAAGCATTCTGATGCCAAACATCAGCTACCCCATTATCCCCCATTCCTCCATTTACTGCTGAAGGCCTAATAGATAAGAAACTGCATTCTCTTCCCTTTCCAAACAACATACCAATAATTAAAATCATTAAAACTAATATAAAATGATTTTTTCTCATTATTTCTCCAATCCTTCTTCATATTTCGGGTTAAATCAATAATTGATCTAATTTTAGTTATTTATAAAATCATGTTTAACAATACAATCTAATAATCGTTCAAAATCACTCTTGTAATCTTTGATGACTTCAATTAAAAGGATAGATTCCTTTTTATCAAGAGTTGTATAGCTACACCAGCCCTCAAGAGATTCAAGAATCAACCCCATGAAGATCACTTCTTCACGGGGTATTTGGATATAATAACTATTCGACTGATCCGGATTTTCTTTTTTTTCGAGCAGGTTTAGTTTCATCAGTACTTACTTTCTGGATTGGATGGAGGCTATGTGAAAGCACTTCGTCAATTGTTTCTACAAAGACAAATTCCATCCCTTCTTTAATTTCTGGTTTTACTTCCTCAAAATCAGGAATATTCGCTTTTGGAATAATAACTTTCTTAATACCGGTCCGTTTTGCAGCCATCAATTTTTGAGCAAGGCCACCAATTGCCAGCACTCTTCCTGTCAAAGTCACTTCTCCAGTCATTGCAACGTGATGACAGACTGGTCTGTCAGCAAAAATTGAAACGATAATTGTTGCAAGTCCTACTCCTGCAGAAGGTCCATCTTTTGGTACGGCTCCTTCTGGTACATGAATATGTAAATCATAGTTTTTGTAGAAATCTTCAGGAATACCCAATTCCTGGCAATGACTTCTCGCATAACTATATGCAGCTTTGGCTGATTCCTGCATAACCTGACCAATCTTTCCCGTAATTGAAATCTTTCCATTACCTTTATGTTTTAATGCTTCCAGCAACAGGATATCTCCACCAACAGATGTCCATTCCAGACCAACAAACACCCCTAATCAATCTTTTTCCTGTCCTTCT
>JAGOCT010000220.1 GCA_017998585.1 Candidatus Cloacimonadota bacterium
CTTATTCAAACGGTGTCAGAGCTCTCAACAATCTGAGTCTGGAAATTCCTAAAGGCATGTTTGGTCTGCTGGGACCGAATGGAGCCGGCAAATCTACTCTGATGAGAACAATTGCCACTTTACAGGATGCCGATGAAGGTTCGCTTTACTTTAATGAGATTGATGTTTTAAAACAGAAACAGGAAATTAGAAAAATACTTGGTTATCTGCCACAAGATTTTGGTCTGGATCCAAAAGCCCAGGCAGAAGACCTGCTTGATTATTTTGCTGTCTTAAAAGGCATCAGCAACAGTAAAGAAAGAAAAGAAACGGTTAAATACCTGCTCAATCAAACCAATCTTTACGAAAAAAGAAAAAAGAAACTCGGCACCTTCTCCGGTGGGATGAAACAACGATTTGGGATTGCTCAGGCTTTAATCGGCGATCCAAAACTGCTCATCGTTGATGAACCAACAGCCGGTCTTGATCCATCTGAAAGAGTTCGTTTTCACAATCTGCTCAGCGAGATCGGCGAACAGACAGTTGTCATTCTCTCTACCCATATCGTGGATGATGTCAGTGAACTATGCTCCAAGATGGCGATTATCAATAAAGGAGAACTACTCTTTGTGGGTGAGCCTTTTAAAGCGCTGGAAGCAATGAATGGCAAAGTCTGGAAAAAACTCATCACAAAAGCAGAATTGCCAGCGATAAAAGAACACTTTCATCTGTTAACCTCCAAGTTATTTATTGGCAAAACGGAAGTCAGAGTATTCTCAGAACAGTCTTTAGACAATGGATTTAGCCTTGCTGATCCAAACCTTGAAGATGTTTACTTCCTGAATATCACTGGAGGTAATGAATAATGTGGTGGCGTATATTAAAATACGAAACGAATACACGTTTCAGGCAAATCTCCACTTATGTATATTTTATCATAAATTTAGCACTTAGCTTCTTGCTGGTAAATGTTGGTGGGGGAGCAATTCCTGGTGCTGCAGTTCAAATGTTCAGAAGCGGTGAGAATGTATTTATCAATTCTCCTTTTACAATATCTGTATTGACTGTGATTCTATCTTATTTTGGGCTTATAATATTTGCCTCTGTCTTTGGCAATACAGCAGTCAGAGAGTTTGAACACAACAGTTTTTCACTTTTCTACAGTAAACCTGTATCAAAATTTTCTTATATTTTTGGTAAATTTTCTGGTGCTTTTATCACCTGTTTGTTTATTATGTCTGGTGTAGCGTTAGGAATGTATATTGGCACACTGATGCCCTATCTGGATCAGATGAAAATAGGTCCCAATCATTTCTATGCGTATATGCAACCTTATATCCTGTTTATCCTGCCGAATATCTTTTTAACCGGTTTGATTTTCTTTTTTACTGCTCTCTTTTCCAGAAAAGTTCTCAATTCGTTTATTGCTGGTATCGTTTTGTTTATCGGCTATATGGCTGCTTCTTCTTTAACATCCGATTATGTCCATACGAAAGTATCAGGAATGCTAGATCCATTTGGCATAAATGCCATTATGACCACAGTTCGTTACTGGTCTTCTGATCAGGTTAATTCTGCTTATTTTGATTTTAATGGCATGATCTTCTATAATCGCTTATTGTGGACAGGTGTGGCAATCTTTCTGGCAATCTTGTTTTATATTCGTTTTAAAATGACCTATTCTCTGGATTCAAAAAGAATTACTTCATCCCCAAAAAACACAATTTCAGAAAAAAAAGAATCAATCCAGATAAGAAAACCTGATCGTGTTAAATTTCAATACAATGCGGTATGTCTGCAGATTAAGACCTGGACGAAACTGGAATTAAGAAGCATTTTTTCAAATCTGTATTTTTATGTAATATTAGTAGCCTATCTTTTCTTTCTGATCACTACGGCTACTCAAGTAGGCAAAATCTATGGCACCGTTACTTTTCCGGCGACTTATGTGGTTTTGGAAATGCTAACGAGCTCTTTTATGTTGTTTTCTATCATCGTCAGCACTTTCTATGCAGGCGAATTAATCTGGAAAGAACGTCATTTTCGTAGTGACCAGATCATAGATGCACTTCCTTATCCATCGGGAATCGCATTCATTTCCAAATTTTTGGCAATTATGCTCGTACAGGCAGTATTTCTGGTAATGATAATTCTGACAGGTATTATTACCCAGGCAGTATCAGGTTATTATCAGTTTGAAATTACCCAGTACCTTTTTGATTTGTTTGTGATCCGTATTTTTAGTGTGATTGTTTTCACTCTTCTGGCAATGTTTATGCAAGTCGTTTTACCCAATAAATATGTCGCTTACTTTGCCGTAATAGGCGTTTATGGGGTTCAAATGATCATGGATATTCTGGATATTAGTCATAATCTGCTCAAATTCAATGGTGCTCCCGGATTTAACTATTCACAAATGAATCATTATGGGCATTTTCTCATGGGTTTCTTTGCCTTCCGTACTTATTGGCTGTTATTCTCTCTTATTCTTGGTATTTTGGCATTAAAACTGTGGGCAAGGGGAACTGATGATTCATTAAAAAGCAGATGGTTAAAACTAAAGAGTGAAGGATTAAACTTTTCCGGAAAACTGATTATCTCGCTTGGAATAGCATTTATTCTCTTAGGTAGCTGGATATTTTATAACACCAATATTCTCAATGAATTTTACAGTACTAAGGAAATACAGAAACGCTATGCTTTATATGAAAAACAGTATAAATATCTTGAAAATACACTTCAACCGCGGGTAGTTGAACTTTATGTTGAGAATGACATTTATCCAAAAGACAGGCAGGTCAATATCAAAGGCTATTACTGGCTAAAAAATCAAAGCCAGGAGGCAATTGATTCCTTAATCGTGTTTGTCAATCCCTCGGTTAAAAAACCTAAGATTGATATAGAAACTTTAAATCAGCTTAAATTCCAGGATGAATTCTATGGTCTGATGATATACAGCTTGCAGGAAACTCTCAATCCGGGTGACTCTCTGAAAGTGAATTTTATCTATACGATTAAAGAAGACGGCTTTCCTAATGACGGCGCTAACTCTGAATTAGTGGAAAACGGTACCTTTTATCATAGTGATTATTTCCCTTCTTTTGGCTATCAGTCAGGCTATGAATTATCTGATAATGATAAACGCCGCAAATTTGGTCTTCCTGAAAAAGAAAGAATGGCTTCTATCACTGATCAAAAAGCCAGAAATTCAACCTATATCAGCACTGATTCTGATTGGATTCGTTTTGAAAGTATTATTTCCACAGATAGTGATCAGATTGCTTTTGCTCCAGGAAACCTGGTTGAAACATATAACAAAGACAATCGTAACTATTATCACTATAAACTGAATGCACCTGCCTTAAATTACTTTACTTTTATATCAGGGCGTTATTCTGTAAAAAAAGACAGAGTCAAAGATATTGATGTTGAAATCTATTATCACCCCACTCATGATTACAATATTGACAATATGATGAATGCTGCTAAAAATACGCTGGCTTATGGTTCGGATCACTTTGCGCCATATCCTCACAATGTCCTTCGTATCATAGAAGTACCTCGTTATGTGTCTTATGCCCAATCAATTCCAACTATGATTCCTTTCTCAGAAGGGCTTGGTTTTATCGCTAAAGTCAACCCTGATGACCCAAAAGATGTGGATTACCCTTATTACATCACTTCTCACGAAGTAGCGCATCAGTGGTGGGCTCATCAGTTAATCGGGGCAAATGTGCAGGGTTCCACCATGTTGTCCGAAGCTTTTGCCCAATATACTTCACTGATGTTGATGAAAGCCAAATATGGTAATGAAAGAATGGGAAAATTCTTAGGCTATGAACTCGATTCCTACCTCAATGGCAGGAGTAATGAGAGAAAGAAAGAATTACCGCTTTATCTGGTTGAAAACCAGCAATATATCCACTATAATAAGGGCTCTCTGGTCATGTATGCGATGCAGGATTATATTGGTGAACAAAATATGAATAAGGCGCTCGGTGATCTTTGTAAAAAAACACGCTTTCAACAACCACCTTATCCGCTCTCAACTGATTTCTTTCCTTATTTACAGGCAAATACACCTGATTCTCTGAAATATCTGATTAATGAATTCTACAAGGATATTATCATTTATGATTTCAATATCAAATCTGCAGAAATGAAGAGATCAGATCAAGGCTGGCAAATTACACTTAAAACTGATAACAAAAAGAAGAGAGCAGATCAGCAGGGTAAAGAAAAAGAACTGCCTCTTAATCAATATGTTGATA
>JAGOCT010000221.1 GCA_017998585.1 Candidatus Cloacimonadota bacterium
GAAGAAAATCATCCCTTCTCTGACAGTAAAAGATGTCGATTTGCTCATCAAACCCCTCAGAAATATAAAAGATGAAACTGAGATAGAAGCGATTACAGAAGCAATCAGAGTTACCTGGGCAGGTATTGAAGGCATCTGGGAAATCGCTCAGCCAGGGATGATGGAATATGAACTTGAAGCGAAATTACGTTATGAAATGGAAAGAAGAGCCTGCACATATGGTTTTCTCCCCATTATAGGCGCTGGCAAAAATGCAGCTACCCTTCATTATATCAATAACAATTCCAAAGTGGGCGAAAATGAACTGGTGTTGCTGGATGTTGGCGCATCCTACAAGCATTACAGCGCTGATATTACTCGAACCTTCCCTGTTAGTGGAAAGTTTACTGACAGGCAACGTGAAGTGTATGCAGAAGTATTGTATATTCAAAAAGAAGTTATCTCCATGATGAAACCAGGTGTTGCCATGAATGATGTTTTTAAAAAGACTCGCGAACTGATGTTTGAATCTCTGAAAAAGCTCAATCTCATTCAGGAAGAAAGTGAAGTCAATCAATACTTTATGCATGGTATCGGGCATCATCTGGGGCTGGATGTGCATGATTTGGGTGATCGTGATTTCATCCTTCAGGAAGGTATGGTTACCACGATTGAGCCTGGTATCTATATTCCGGAAGAATCACTTGGTGTTCGTATTGAAGATGACATCCTGATTACTGCTGATGGTCATAGAATCCTATCTGATTTTATACCAAAAGAAATAGAAGAAATAGAGAAAATTCTCGCTGATAAAAAAAGAATATAGCATTATCAAACGAAAAAAGGCGTGGATAACCACGCCTTTTTTTGAAATTTACTATGTTATCTTTTCCAGCCGTCTTCAAGACTTGAAGAAGAGGAACCGGATGAAGTATCAGATTCATCCACCAGACTATCATCCCAGTCTTTTTCAAAGAAAGTTCGCCAGTTAGGATCTGTTTTTTCATTCAGGTCATTTTTAGAATAAATCAGACGATATCTGCCTGAATTAAACATATCCATAAACATATAAATTCTGGAACCATAGTTGTACTTCCAGATTTGATAGTCTTTTTTAGAATACTTAGCACCCAGTCCGGTTGTTTTTTCTATTTTTTCATCTGGCTCTCCATTTTTGATATAGATACGTCCTAAATCAGTTGTCCAGCCTTTATCAAAATGAGAGTATTTCCAGTTGGTATAATCCATTCTTTTTTTGATTTCGTTGATAAATTCGTTCTGATTATCGTTAGGAGTCGGATCTTTTGACTTCCAGAAACGATCAATAAAGTTTTTACGCCCGTTTTCATTGAGTTTTTTCCACTGTTTCTTTTCTTTTGTACTTAAGAAATAGCTAATTAAAGCAAATTCGCTTTCATCATCATCAAATATTCGGGTAATATTGACATGGGGTTTTTTCATAGAGAAATGAGTAGTTGAACTGCTTTTAGTTTGAGTTTTCAGATCGCTAATTGTCAGATTCAGTTGATAATAACCTTCTTCCAGATTTTTTATAGGTATGGTTTTAAAAGTCTGAAATGGCAACTCTCTTACATTAATAGAATTATCATATTGATAAAAAACAGAATCAGCCTTTGATATACTGATTTCTTCTGAGAAATAATGTGTTGAATCTGCGCTTTCTGAAATATTATAAATTTCATAATAGAGATAGAGACTATCCTGGATATTAGTAAAAATTGGCACAGGATCAACATAGAACAACAAATCACCTCTGTGGAATTTTTCCAGTGTATTAGACTTATCAGACTTAATATTCTGTGAAACTTCCAGATCACTTACCATTGCTTTTTTATCTAAGGTCTTTAATTCAAACGTTTTCTTACTGCTTTGTTTCGTATTTCTATCTGAAATGACCAGCTCTGCCACGAGATCATCACGTGTTAGAGTCAGACTGATTTTATCAATGGTATAGAAAGTGGAAGAAGCTGCAGACGCATCTGTTTTTGCTCCAATATAATTTGGAAAATCCTTATTCAAAACAACTTTTCCGTCTTTGAGTAAATTGAAACTGACATCCAGGCTGGCTACATAGCCCTGCTCAGTCTTAATAAATTTTAACTGGTCATTAAAAATCTTGTAATTAATTTCGAAAACAGTTTCATTCTTCTCATTTAAAAAACGATTTAATGAGGCATTAAAATTAACGGCATAACATGAAAATATGAGGGTCAGGGCAAAAAAGACTAACACATATTTCTTAAAAGTCTGTGTGGTTTCTGAGTTCATAATAACCAAATCCTTTCTTGTCATCAAAGTAAAATACTCTGTCTAATGAACGATAAGTCCAGATAACGACCGGATATTTACCTACCGGAAAGTTTTCTTTCTGTATTTCATCAGGGTCTCCATATTTTATATATATCATACCAAAATCTGTTTTCCAGCCAGGCTTAAAACCGCGAATGGAGTAACGGTTATCTGCTTCAATAATTCGGCTGTAAACAAGCTCCTGGTATTCATTTTCAGGGGTGTCTGGTGTCGGATCTTTACTCTCCCAGTACTGTTTTATCGCATCTTCAAGAGATTTCTTAGGGACTTTCCGCATGTATTCATATTCATTTTGAGTCAGGATATAACGTAACTGTAAGAGCTGATCATCCAAATCGTATTTACTGAAAATTATTTTTTTAGCTGAATAAAGCTCAAAGCGTTTATTCACTTGTTTATTCTTAAAAATACATTCTACATACGCATTATTGAAATTCTTGTGAAGCATCGAGTCTGGAAGAGGAAATGCGATATAGTCTGAAGGGGGAATACTGATTTTCTGTTTATTTTGCAAAACAAGCGTGACTTGTTCAGGTTTGCTATCTGTATAAAAATATAACATTAGTGATTCTGCATAATTTTGCCATTTGCTATTAGAAGGGATAAAGAGATTTTTATTATTCAGATATGTCAGATAGGCATTACTGGTAAATGCTTTTTCCTTAGGGATGTTAATAGAAAATTTTTCTTCCATTTTACTGCCTAAGGTACGATTATTTAAACGAATGGTTAAATCATACATGCCTGGTTCTGCTTCGTTGAAATATTGATACAGAAAGTTTTGATGATCATGTTTGAGCGGATAAACTCTTATCAGATCGATATGACGATGAATCAGTTTGTTATTTCTGCTTAATATTGCCTGGATTGTCATTTCATGTTCTATGTTTTTATTATGAAGCAATTCATCTGATGAAACAACGATAGATAAGAGATTTCTTTCACCAATTCGTTCTACAAATATCTGCTGTGCATTGAGTAATGAAGCGGTCACTGAGCAGAAAAGAAGTAAAAATAAGAGCTTGTACCGTACTGCAAGCATCCTGCTTGCAGAAAAAAATTGCTCCATACTGTCAGCATTCTGCTTGTAGTACGGGTTTTGATGCTTGCGGTACGAATGGCTGTTTTTTTTCTTAACTGCCATTTGCAACTTCCATTCTTACCTGAATATTGCTGTCAGTCTGATGTTTAAAGTGTTTGTAAAAATGATGATTAGGGAATATTTTTAAACTTTGTGGTTTTAGACAGAGGGTGTTAAAACGTTCTGTTTTTACTTTAATGATCAGTTCGAATTGCCCCGGTGATTCTTTGGCAAATGTGTTTAAGAACTCTGCCTGAACCGGATCAGCATATTTTTCCTCAATATTTAGCACGATTTCTCCCATTAGTTTTTCTTTGAGTTGATCTAATGTGAAAATCATTGAAGGTCTAATTCTTAGCATTTCATCATTTCCGTTGCTATTGTACATGTTTTGAGAACCTACAATATATAATTTTGCGCCTTCACTGATCAAAGGCATAAGCTTAGCATAATCGCCTGAGAATAAAGATATTTCGAATTTTCCATACAAATCTTCCAGAACAACAATGGCAAAAGGATTTCCCTTTTTATCTTTCTTCTGTATAATATTAGCAACAATACCTATAATCTGAATTTGACCAACGATTTCTTGCTCCGGATCAGCCACTGTTTTGGAATTTACATTAGTAAATAAATCAATCAGATACTTGTCTTCAGAAAGCGGATGGCCTGATAGAAAGAATCCAAGCACACTTTTTTCAAACTCCAGTTTTTGAATATGAGACCAATCTGTTGCCTGAACCAGTTCAGCATTACAACTCAATTTCTCTTCCGGTTCGAAGAAATCAAAGAGTGTAATTTGTCCTTTTTTCTTATTGTTTTGCACTTCCGTTGCACAATTCATTGCTTTTTCAAT
>JAGOCT010000222.1 GCA_017998585.1 Candidatus Cloacimonadota bacterium
CGATAACTTTGGCATTCTCGTTCTGGCAAAAGTAGAAAAGGTTTCCACCAGCTGTCTTTGTGCCTCGGTATAAACCGTATCAAATAATAATGAAGATTTACCTGATCCGGATACTCCTGTAAAAGTAACCAGTTTATCTTTGGGGATTTCCAGACTGACGTTTTTCAGATTATTCATGTGGGCATTTTTGATGATAATTTTATTCTTTTCCATTTTTAACTCCTAAATCTTCATTTTACGGGTACTGCACAAGGCAAAAATAACAGACAATAATGACATAAATCCAAGTATTAGTACAGCATATATAACATAATCAAAAGAAGCGGTTCCTCCAAGAAAATTGCGTATTCCTTCCAGCGCATAAGTAACAGGATTGATTTTTGAAATCAGTAGCAGCCATTTTGCCTTTATTAATTCAGCAGGCATAAACGTAGTACTTAAAAACAACATGCTAAAGATGATACTGGTCAATGCAGAAACACTCTGTGGCTGACCGGTTCGAACCATTATTCCAGCGGATAGCGCACATAAAAACAACGACCAGAGTAATGAAATTAACATGACTCCCAACCATGAAATGAGAGAGAATTGAAAATGGAGTCCGGTTAATGCACCAATTAGCAACATCAGAAAGGTAAATAACAAAGAAGAAAACAAATCTGCTATGATGGGAGATAATACCAGCAAATAACGGGGTACAGGACTCAGAAACATTCTCTTGAAATATCCTGACTGCATATCATTAAATAAGGTTTGACCTGCGCCGGAAGAAGAGCCCATTGCCAATGAGATAATTGTAACAGGGAAGATAAACGCATAGTACCCTGCATCTCCAAATTCTTTTAAAAAGCCAACACCTCCAATACCAGCATTATATACCAGCAGAAAAAAAAGACTCATTAAAAATCCCATCAAAGGTGCCATCGGCTGTTTAATCAATTTCTTTAAAGAACGCCCTATCAAGAGTAAATGGATACTAGACTGCATGATTCTCTCCCTTCTCAGTTAAACTTCTCACATATTTCAAATAACTTTCTTCAAGATTCAATGAACTTTCAGGATGCATTTGAAGCTTAAAATCTTTTACTAAACCATTAAAATGTAAATTTCCCTGAATAATCAATGCCATGTGACTTGCATGTTTATCAGCCTCTTCAAGATACTGGGTGGTCAAAAAGATACTGACTCCAGCGCTCTGATTCAGATGACATATAACACGCCAGAAATTGTCTCTTGCCAATGGGTCCATGCCTACAGTCGGTTCATCCAAAAAAAGAAGCTTTGGATTATGTACCAGCGCTAAAGCACAATGTAGTTTTCTTTTATTACCCCCTGATAAATCCTGAGCTTTCTTTTTTACTTCATCATTCAACATAAACAAGTCTGCCAATTCTTCTGCTCTTTTTGTCGCTTCTTTATATGTCATGCCAAATAACCTGCCCTGGAAAATCAGTTGAGATATTACATCATCAGTCGGATCCAAATCATTATCCTGTGAACATACCCCTAAAAAGCGCTGAATTTGAAGAAAGTGCTTTTCGGGATTTAAACTATTGATTTTAATTTCTCCCTGATCTACACGAAGCAAGCCGCTTAGTACTTTGAGTAAAGTAGATTTTCCTGCTCCATTTGGACCAAGAAGTGTAAAAAAATCAGCATCAGCTATTTCCAGATCAATCCCTTTTAGTGCCTGAAAACCATTGGGATACGTTTTAAACACGTTTTTTGCTCTGATCATCCAATTCATCATTCACTCCTTATCATATTGTTGTACAGTAAGCTGTAGAACGAGCATCCTGCTCGTAACTTGTACCGCAAGCTTCCAGCTTGCGATTATCTTTGGCAAGCAAGATTGCTTGCCTTACAATCAGCTTGTGAATTATTTAGGCAGGCAGGATTGCTTACCTAAGCACTTTTCTTTCTGATAAGGACAATATTTTAAGACGAGTTTTTCTGAATTGTAAAAAAACGACAAAATTCTGACTTTTATTAAAATCAGATCATGACTGATTATCCGGTTCTTACCATACAAGTATAGACGCGATTTTTCGCGTCTATAGTGAATGAATTCTACAGAATCCCTCCAAACAATTGCAAGCGGAATATCCCAATGACCAATGCGATAATAGATATAATGATTCCTGCTCTTGCAAGCTGTTTGAATCCTGTATTTACATGATACGCAATCACATTTAGAATCAAAGAAATAATGCTAATTGGTATAAAAATCCAGTTTAACCAACCCAGAAGAGGGATAAAAGCAACTAATGTCAGGATAATCGACACAAGTGCAAAAACAAAAGTGATAAGCCCCATTTTTCGTTCCTTTCTCGACATCAAACTGTCGTAGCTTTGACTGAATAGTAGATAGTTTGTAATAATAAAGTTCAATTATTCTATGATTGAATCTAAGTCTGTCTACTACATATTTTTCTTTTCATATTAAAATTAGTTTACAACTCAGGTTCTTCCGGACAATTAGCAATGAATTCAGAAGGAGAGTAACCAGTCAGTTGTTTAAAATCATTGATAAAATGTGCCTGATCAAAATACTCATTCTCATAGGCATATTCTGTCAGGGATTTCTGTTGGAGTTGATACAGACCTTTGACTACCCGGTGAAAGCGAATAATCCGGATATATTGTTTGGGGGATTTTCCTAAAAAATGATTAAATTTTCTTTCCATAGTTCTTGTTGTTGTATGGAGTTTACGACTCAGGTCACTCACTTTAATCAAACCTTTCTGGTAGCGAATCAGTTGAATACTCTCTTTGATGAACGATACATCATGGGTATTGATCGTTCTGAAACGTTTTATCAGGAAGCCCTCTATTATTTTTATTTTTTCTATCATCTCAGGCGTATTGTATAATCTTTCCTCAATCTCACAAATACTTTTGTAATCTATATCTGATAAACTAATAATCCTGTTATCTGCTTCACTGAGAGGAAAATCAAAAAAATGACAAGCGCCATAAGGGAAAAAAGTAACAGCAATTACACCCGTTCCCCCTTTTGCCAAAACATCTGAATATTGATGAGCAATGCCACTTAAAAATGATTTTGGCTGATTAATTACCTGATGATTGGTAAATGCGGTAAATGGCTTTTTATAGTGAAACATCAGTTCGATATTACCTGTAGGAATTACCCTTTCTGTGATATCTCCTTCTTTTTCATCAATTTCCAGAACCCAGTAATGCTTTATATATGAAGAAAGTTCTTTACAAGGTTTCAACACCCAGCATCTCATTAATTCTCCAAAATTATGATTCTACAAGCAATATGCTTGTAGTACGGAAATTTTCGCAAACTGTTGTAGGACAAGCAACTTGCTTGTTTTCTATTTTCGCAAGCTGGTAGATTACAGTACAATTCATTCTCTAATCTGCTGACAACCAGGACCGTTGATAATACTTTTACCGCTTTTCAGTGGTTTTACCTGGATTTGTGTCAGAATCCGCTCTTTCACATTTACCACATGAGATATAATACCGATCAGTTTATTGTCATGTCGAAGACTGGCAAGTGTGTTTAAAGCCGTATCAAGTGCATCTTCATCGAGCGTACCAAATCCTTCATCCAAAAACAGTGAATCTATTCGTATTCGGTTACTTACCATCTGTGATAGCCCCAATGCCAGACATAAACTAACAATAAAAGACTCACCACCGGATAGATTTTTCGAGGATCGAATCTCACCTGCCTGATAATTATCCATCACACTTAGTTCCAGGGATTGTATATCATCCCGTATCAATAGATAGCGATCACTCATTTTCTCTAAATGTTCATTGGCATAATGAATCAAATAATCAAATGTCAGACCCTGAGCAAAATTGCGGAATTTCTTTCCATCAGCAGAACCGATCAGATCATACAGTTTTTTCCATCGACGGCTTTCTGTATTTTGATTATCATAGGCATTGATCGTTTCTTTCTGTTGTATCTGTAATACACCATTCTGTGTAATTCTGTCCTTTATAGCGCCTGATTTGGCAAGGAGTTCATTTCTCTTATCATTTAATTCAGCCATATTGCTTTCAAGTTCTTCAAGTGCCTTGTCTGTTATTTTTTTCGTTTCTTCTACTAGAAGCCGATTTTGAAGGTCATAGATTAAAGAACTGATTCGAATCTGCTGAGTAATCAATTCATTTGCCTTTAGCTCAAGCTGATGCCTTTTTTCTTCACTTATACAAGCATCTAAAAAAGTCTTTTCATCCTCAAACCCGACTGC
>JAGOCT010000223.1 GCA_017998585.1 Candidatus Cloacimonadota bacterium
ATGTTGCCATTCATCATTTCAATCAGTTTTTTACAAATGGATAGCCCCAGACCTGTCCCTTCATACTTTCTTGATAAGCCGGTGTCAATTTGGCTAAAAGGTAAAAAGAGTTTATCCATTTCATGAGAATCCATACCGATTCCGCTGTCTTCTATGGAAATGATACAATTCTCATTATCATAAAAACAAGTGAGTCGGACATAACCTTGTTCAGTAAATTTTACAGCATTACTCAGAAGATTCAAAATAACTTGTTCTATACGCCTCTGATCGCAATAGACTTTATCAATTTCAGGTGCTATATTGACTTCCAGCTGAATGCCTTTTTTATCACTGGCAGGCATTATCAGTTTAATGCTTTTGTCAATTGAAGCCCTGATATCAAAATCTTCATAGTAAAGGTACAATTGCCCCGATTCGATTTTGGAAATATCTAATACATCATTGATTAAGGATAGCAGATGATTGGCACTTTTTTTAACCAATGATAACTGCTTATTTTGTTCAGGATTGAGTTCTCCAGCGAGTCCCTGGAGTAATATACCTGTAAACCCGATAATCGAGTTGAGTGGCGTTCTCAGCTCATGAGACATTGTTGCCAGAAAGGCAGATTTTAATCTGTCTGCCTGTTGCGCTTTTTCCATTGCTTCTGCTAAATCAGCTGTTCTTTCGATGACTTTTTTTTCCATTTCATGATAGCTTTTATTTAACTCAGCTGTTTTTAATTTTACCTGTTTTTTTAAGATAAAGCTGGCAATGGTCGTCAATATAAGAAGTGAAAAAACTGCCAGATTTATCAAAATTACCCATCTGGGTAACTTTTTGGGCTGAACCTGTGAAATCCATTTTTGTATAGATTTGTAATAAACAGAGTTTGAATCCGCTTTATACGTTATCAAGTAACGATCAATTGTATTAAGAATGTCTAAATGCTTATTCTTAGCTGTCGCAAAGTATAATGAACTGGGACTGAAAATAATAGCAGTTTCTTCAAGACCCATTTTACTCGCATGCATCAGTCCGAAGATATGATTGCTTACAACAGCATCTGCTTTTTTTCTGGCAACTGCTTCAAAAGCCTGTTCAAAATCAGGATAAGGTATTAATGTAAGTTTAATGTCAAATCCACTGATAAAATTAAGCAGTGATTGTTGCTGAACTGAATTATCCAGAACAGCCAGCTTTTTACCATCCAAATCTAGAATGGATGATATCTTTGAGCCTTTATAAGTATAAATCTGAGACCATGAAGATAATACCTGAATTTTGTGAAAAGAATAAATCTTATTTCTTTCAGGGTTATAAGCAACATCAGGCATCAGATCAATCTGACCATTTTCTAATCTTGATAAACATTCATTCCAGGTGCCAGAAACATATTCTATTGTCCAGTTTTCTTCTTTTGCAATTGCTTCTAAGATGTCAACATAAATACCGGATGCTTTTCCTGTTTCAGAAATGAAAATTTTGGGTTGATTATTGTATAATCCTACTTTAATTGTTTCTGCAAGGATAGAGTGCGTAAAAGTAATAAAAATCAGAATCAACAAGTACTTTAGGAAGAAAGAATGATTTTTAAGTCTCTTATTCATAGTAACACCCCTCATATAAAGATAAGTATATATCTTATAAAAAAGAAAGTCAAATGTTTTTTTTAAATTTATCAATTTAATTGCTTAATAAACAAGAAGACATAAAAAAAGGTGCGTTTTTCAACGCACCTGATGAACCGTGTTTATACAATATCCCGCCTTTTATAAAGAAAGTAGGCAATTATGATAAACACAATACTCAGCAAAATACGCCATACATTAACGATGTCGAACAGATTCAGCCACATTTCCTGAATGGATTGAGTCAGAACTGAATAATCACCATTCGTTGTTTTCTGGTACAATAACTTATTATTATCAAAGACATTAACTGTTGTTTTGCCAACTGCCAGATAGATCAGTTTGCTAACCAGAGAAGGAATTGTAGTATTCCAGAGATTATTTATAATGTTTATGACTACTTCTGTTACCAAAAGGATCGGAACAATAATTCCCGGCTTTTTGATAAAGAGTGTTGCTGCCATCATAAAGAAAGTACAAATAAAAATGGTAGGGAAGATACTAATAAGAGAACTCTGGATTAATGCCAGAAAACCAGTCAATACATTTGCTTTTGAATAAATATTAAAAGCAATGGAAAAGACAATTTGATTGAATGTGGCAATTGCAAAAGAAATCAAAAATCCTGCTGAGAAGAGCAGAGCCAGTTTTGCTCCAATGATCTTAATTAGGCTGATTGGCTGAGCCAGATGAAAGATGGCACATTTATTCTTAAAATCATCATTCATCATATTAGTGATAATAGTAATTGTAAAAAATATCATCAATACAAATGGTATAAGACTGATAATTGTCGATCCAAAATAAAAGGCAATATTTGCCTGTTCAGCTGTCTGAATCGCATCTTGATTAAAATGAACAGTGCCTTGTTTATAATATCCATAGATCATACCGGCAATCATCAGCACATAGATAAGTGCTGTAATCCATACCGGTATTAAAAAAAGGTTTTTATAAGTATTCCATTCTTTTATCATTAATCCCTTAAACTGTTTCATTACTTCCTCCTGCTATTGCTAAAAATATATCTGACAACTGAGGTCTGGAATATTGGGCGTTTGCAAACTCTATATTAGCTGGCAATATACCGCTGATATGCCCAAGTGTTCTGGTTACCTGTTTTGGATTGTAACTCATAAATTCATCTTTCTGATCATTCGTAACCGTTACTACATTGTATTTATCTTTTAGAGGCTCCACTTCTTCGTAAAGCAGGATTTTTCCTTCATCTATAAAGATAATTTCTTGTAAAAGCGGTTCAATCTCTTCAACCTGGTGAGTTGAAATAATGATGGTTTTGTCTTCATTGAAGAATTCTCCTAAGATTGTATTAAAGAATTCTTTTCTAAAAGCAATATCCAATCCAAGTGTTGGTTCATCAAGTAGCAGAATATTGACATCCAGTGACAATGTTACCAATAAATAAAGCTTGGTTTTCATTCCTTTAGAAAGCTGACCTACTTTTTTATTCATCGGCAAAGAACTGATTTGCAGGAGTTTATTGGCAGTTACAGGATTCCATTTTGGATTGACTGATGCGATATAGTCAATGGTTTGTTGAACCGTTAATCTGTCATCCAGTCCGTTTACATCTGGTATAAAAGCCACTTTTTCAAAAATCTCCGGATTTCTGTGTGAAACCTGAATGTCTTCGATCTTGATTTCTCCTTCATGATGTAGAAAGCCGAGAATACATCTCATCAAAGTGGACTTTCCAGCTCCGTTCTTTCCGATTAATCCGATAATCTTACCTTTTGGTAAAGTGAGATTCACATCATCCAATGCTTTAAAGGTCTTATAAAACTTGGTCAGATGGTTAATTTCAAATGCAGGAACAGCTTTATTATTGTTTTCTTCTGTCATGAGTGTACTAAACATTATTCTCTCCATATATTTTTCTGATACAGTCAAAGAGGGTTTCTACAGGAATTTCCAGTAATTTTGCTTTTACAATGGTAGTGCTTAAGGAATTATTCAGGAAATCTTTACTTTTTTTTGAAATGATTTTTTTTCTGGCATTTTTTTGAACAAATACACCAATTCCTCTTTTTTTGTAGAGGATGTCATCATTTTCCAATAGGTTAATCGCATTGGATATGGTGATGGGATTTAAGACATGATCTTTGGCAAGCTGTCTTAATGATGGCAATGATTCTTCTTCTTTGAGAGAACCATCAAGGATAGCTGTTTCAATATACTCTCTGATCTGGAGATATATTGGCATATCACTTTTGAATGCATTCATAAATCCTCCTTTATGTTGTTATCTGAATTTTCAGTTTAAAGTACTGATAAATAAGCCTGTTATCAGTTCTTATACACACTATCAAGATAAGTAGTGATATACTTATCTACTACACCATAAATCTAATGCACTTTTCTGTCAAGAAAAAAAATATTTTTTTTTATTGACACTACTGTTTTTTTAAAGTATAAATATATTGAAAAATATAATAGGAGGAATTATTGAAGGGCAAGAAGCCGTTGTCTATGGTATTTTATCTATAATACCACCGCTTATTGCGATCATTCTCTGTATTGTTACCCGTCAGGTGATACCCGCTTTACTGCTTGGTATCTTTTCAGGTGTCATG
>JAGOCT010000224.1 GCA_017998585.1 Candidatus Cloacimonadota bacterium
AAAAATCTTTTTGAGCAAAAGCTCCTTTATTACAGTCAGAGATTAAAGATTGAAAATGAGTTGAATACCCTTCTGGAAAATACATCGACAGGCACCAGGCAGAAAGCAGCTTTTTTATCTGTAATTATGAATCATCCGACTTATCTTTTTCTGGATGAGCCTTTTGCCAATATTGATATTCTGATCGCAGAAGAAATGCTGAGCATTTTAAAACAACTCAAAGCAGAAGGCACTGCCATCATGATTTCGAGCCATAATCTTTATGAAATTGAAAGTATATCTGACCAGATTTTATTGCTGGAAGAAGGGAATATTCGGCTAAACTGCCAGATGGAAGATTTACAAAACCGTTTTCCACAGCAATCATTAAAAGAAATAATTCTCCATCTGATGAACGAACAGAAAGCAGATGATCAAGATGAATGTAATTTGGCAAATTCTGTTTAAAGATATTAAAGAGATTTTTAGAAATAAACGGGCATTGATTTCCGGTTTATTACTGCCAGCACTGTTTATTCCCCTGTTGGTATATTTTCAGCCCTATCTGAATTCAGCGCCTGAATCTCCTGATATCCATATTGCATTGTATGATTACCGTATAAATCAGGATTCTCTGGCTTTTGTCAAGGCATTGAAATCAAATGACCATCTCACTGTTCATCGCTATCATCAAAATTACAAAGAAGCCAATGATAAAAAAAATGATTTGAATATCATCATTCATCAGGATTCACTCAGGCAAAATTATCTGAAAGTCTTTTATAATTCTGCCAGTTCAAAGAGTCTGAAAGCTTTTGAATACGTCAGTCAAATCATTTTCAATAATGAAATAAATCATATCAGAGCCAATATCAGTGATTTGAATGAGACAGAGTCTGAGACAACTCTCCCCCACGACAAAAAGTCCCCTTTTAGTATGTATCCCTGGATTTTTTTGATGTTTGGTTTTTCTGGAGCAGCTTTTGTTGCCAGCGAGATTATTACCGGAGAAAAAGAAAGACATACTCTGGAAACACTTTTATCACTCCTTAATGACTCCCAAAGGATACTTAAAGCAAAGTATGCTGGCGTATTGGTATTTTCACTGACAAATTTTCTCTTAAATCTTCTAATTATGCTCATATCGATATTCTACTTTCAAGGAGATATAAGCATTCATTTATTCAAAGAAAGTCTGCTCCTTTTTGTTGCGATTACACCGGCATTGTTTCTCTTATCCGCAATTTTACTGCATATTGCACTAAATGCCAGAACAATCCATGAAGCACGCAGTATTGAATCCGTATTTTTTTTAATTTTTTCAGCACTGATTGTATCTGTCTCATTTGTGGATATCAATCATTCTATTATTTTTCAAATGCTTCCGTTCATCAATACCGTTTTGATTATTCAGACTATGTCTGTTAGCATATTATCTGTTTTGCTTTTGATACTGAGCTGTTTTGTTCCGGTATTTTTTATCATAAAGTATAACTTGCAATTCATCAGACAAGAGAAGGTTCTCAATACAGTCGCCTCCCCCACTTCTTCAAATCATCTGGCTCTGCCACTACTGATTGCCGCTGCCATTTTTCTCATGCTGAGTCGTTTTAGCCCATTATTGATACAGGTAAATTATGGGAATGGGATTCTTTTATCTCAACTTATTTTCTTCTTTATCCCCTCCCTTATCCTGATTGCTTTTCAAAGAAATAAAACGAAATGGATGCTGTTTAAAAAAGTCCCTGATATCAAGACAATCATCAGCAGTATTGTCATAACAGTACTCTTGTTTATTGTCGTCAATTACTATCAGCAATTTGTTAATAGCCTGTTTAGCCGTTCAGTAGGTACAGATCAAGTTAAAACACCTGAATATGGGATTGGGTACTCTCTGTTTCTATTATGTTTGATACCAGCAATTGCGGAAGAGTTTTTTTTCAGAGGCTGGTTATTCAGTAAATGGTTTCAGAAAAATGACAAGGCGGGGATCATTGCTTCTGCACTTATTTTTGCAATGTTTCATCAAAACTATCCGGAGTTCTTAGGTTTGTTTATTTTGGGGATATGGTTTGCTTATCAGGTATATCTTTATCATAGCATCTGGACGGCAGTTATTAGCCATTTTGTAAACAATGCACTGGTCATCTGGATATCACGGACACATCTGAATTATCATACACATCACAGTGTTGGTTTTACGGCATTTATTGTCCTGATCATGCTGTTTAAGATGATAAAACCAAAGACTCAGCTATTCTGATTATTCAGAACGGTATAATTCATTTTAAAAAAGAGACTTGCATCGCTCTGTTTATGGGTTTAAGCATTTATTAAAGATAGAAAATCATAAAAAAACAAAGAATTCTGTGAAAAAGTAGCAGTAAATCGCAATGGCAATTGTTATAGTTACAGAATGAGAATAATAAAAAATACATAAAGAAAGAGGAAAAATGAAATATCTTGTGTTTTTACTCTTAATTCCAGGTCTCCTGATGGCTCAGACTTACACGGTTGATCAGCTGATTGATAGTGGTCTGAAGAACAACTATGGCATTCAGCAAGCTGAACTGGGCTACGAAATTACAAAGTCAAAACTGAACAGCTCCAGATGGAATCTTCTTCCGGAAGTCTCTGCTGGTTTTAATCAAACGAACTATTTTGACTCAAATCCACTTGATAAGCTTAATACACTGAGTTTTAGAGTCAGTAAAAAAATCAGTCTGAATGACTCCTATTATTTTCAAAATAAACTCGCCGGCTTTGACCTGAGTACTTACGATTTAAAGCTAAATGCTGAAAAGAGAAGCTTTGTCTATGAGGTAATCCAGTCTTACATTGAAATCCTGAACAAACAAAAACAGCTGGAACTTCAGAGAGAAAATCTGGCGATTCAACAGAGTATCGTTGATCAGAGCAAGCTGCTTTTTAAACAGAAAAAATCAACCGAGTTTGAGTTAAAGCAGAGTGAGATTACCCTGTACAATGTACAGATTGCCTTGAAAAATGTAGAAAATGATATCAAAAACAGTCGTCAGGTATTGTTTAATCTATTAAGAATGTCTGATGAAAATTACGCATTAGCTGAGATAGAAATGCCTCAACCAGGTACAATTGCCCCATTGGATGAAGAAAAAATCAACGATTTGAAATTGCTGAAGCGCGATATTGAGCGGGATGATATTAATCTTACTCAGAGTAAATTGTCTTATCTGCCAGACATCAGTCTCAGTTATAATTACAACAAAGCGAAACAGAGTACCGATTTTAGTTTTGATAATGATAATACCAGCCATACTTTGTCCCTCGAAGCAAGTTATTCTCTGTGGACATTTTTTAAAAACGGAGAGACCCACAGACAGGCAAAACTCAATCAGAAAATCAAAAAACTCTCTTATGAAGATAAAAAACTCACGATTGAAAATCAGTATGAACAGTATAAAACCCAAATGGAATATCTAAACGAAATGAGCGAGCTGTATCGTCTGAAAAAAGAAAATACACGTTCCAACCTGGATATTGCCATACAAAAACATCAAATGGGTATGATTCAACAGATTGAACTGGATAAAGTCAGATATGAGTTTCTGGATGCCTCTCTGGCTTATGAATCAAACCGATACAAAATGATTCAACTGAATGAATCTATCAATTATCTCTTATCAGGAAAATTACTCTCAAAATATGAATAAACAAGCTCGTACTACAAGCATCTTGCTTGTTGAAAATAAAAATCAAGCTCTTACTACAAGCATCTTGCTTGTAGAAAATGAAAAAAAGCAGGTATAGACTATGAAAAAAACGTGGAAAATCATCAGTATTATTCTTGTAATTGTGGTCGCTTTTACAGGATATAAGGTATGGAAAAACAAAAAGAACAAGCCAGAATGGAAAACCGAAGAAGTGAGAATGTCTTCTATCAGAGAACTGGTAACGGCTTCTGGTACAATCAATCCGGTCAGCAGTGTAGAAGTGGGAACAGAAGTGTCCGGCAAGATTGAGAAAGTATATAAAGATTATAATCAGACAGTCAAAAAAGGGGATTTGCTGGCAAAGATTGATACAGAAACCCTGGAATTGAATCTTCAGGAAGTCAGCTCAAGTCTTCAGTCCGCTGAAGCATCAGCGAAAGATGCCCGAATTGATGTTCAATTATTAAAAGAACTGGTTAAAAAGAATATGGCTGCTGAATATGATTTACAAAAAGCAGAAGTAAA
>JAGOCT010000225.1 GCA_017998585.1 Candidatus Cloacimonadota bacterium
CCGGCGGTTTCAAATGCATTAGAAGTAAAGTCTTAAAAAAGATAAAGCTTGATGAGATCATGGCAGATGGATATTCTTTCCAGATTGAGATCAATTTCAGAGCATGGGTGAATCATTTCAAGATTAAAGAGATGTCTATAGTCTTTACTGATCGCAGAAGTGGTCAGTCTAAGATGTCAAAAAAGATTATTCATGAAGCTATTTATATGGTATGGAAGCTCAAATTGATGCATATTTTGGGACGTCTGTAATCCTGTATGAATGAATTTCCTTATACGATATCCAATCTGAAAATAGAAAAATGTGTTCATCAGGGATATGGATTAGCGCATCATGAAGGCTCAGCTGTCTTTATTGAAAATGCACTGCCAGGTGATGTCATTCATGCTGAGATATTATACAAAAAAAAAACTAATTTATTTGGTAAAACCCAAAGTATCATCCAGCCCTCACCACTTAGAAAGCAGGAAAGATGTGAATTGGCTGCCAGATGTGGTGGTTGTGACTGGGTCAATATTGATTACTCAGATCAGTTACAATTAAAAAATGAGATTCTGAAAGATATTTACCGCCCTCTTCAGGAGCAGGTGCTCATTAAAAGTATTACTGCTTCTGATCAGACAGACTATTATCGTAACAAATCTTTTATGCCTTTGAGTTTGAATGAAGAGATTCCTGTTTATGGTATGTATGCCCGTTCCAGTCATGAGGTAGTATCTCAGAAACACTGTTATATACACCCGCCTGTCTTTAATCAGATTGCTGATGAAATCATAGATTATATTCAAAAATCTCATGCTCAGATATATAATGAGAAATCTTTTTCAGGTAATTTGAGACATATTGGTGTCCGCAGTAATCATGATCATACTGAAATCTTGCTGATATTAGTCACAAAAAACAGAAAACTGCCATTTACGAATTTGTTGTTAAGACAGATTCAGGAAAATTTCCCTCAGGTTTGTGGCATTATTCAGAATATCCAGCCTCATAACAGCAATGTCATTTTAGGTCAGGAAGATAAGCTCTTATTTGGTCGATACTATTTAAATGAAAAGTTGAATCATCTGAGTTTTAAAATACATTACAAAGCGTTTTTTCAGGTGAATCTACCTCAGGCGAATGCCATGTATCAGCTTATCCGTTCTCTTTCAGGAACTGGCAAAGTTGTATTGGATGCTTATTCTGGAACTGGAACGATAGGGATAAGTCTCGCTGATATTCATCAGGAGATTATTTGTGTAGAGAGCAATCCGGAAGCCTCTGAAAATGCAAGAGAGAATGCGAATATAAATTCTATCAGAAATATTAGTTTTATACAAGGCGAAGTAGAGCGTGTTTTACCAGATTTGATGAGGGATAAGCAGATTGATTTAATTGTTTTTGACCCACCCAGAAAAGGATTAGATGATAAGATTATTGATTTAATTGCCTCTTTGAATATCCCTGAAGTCATATATATGAGCTGTAATCCATCCACCCAATGCCGTGACCTCATTCGTTTTTTGAAACAGGGTTATCAGACCAGTCAAATCATCCCATTTGATATGTTTCCCCATACATGGCATATTGAGAGTTTGTGTTTGTTAAAAAGACGGTGATTATTCTTTTTTTTCTAAATTTTGTTGATTATTTTGAGTAACCCCTTATATTGTCATTATTGAGGAGTATTTATGAGTGAATATATGATAAAAAAAATACAGAATATCAGTATCGTCTTATCATCGATTGTGATTATTATTTTTGCTTTTTACGGTTTAGGTGCCAGAAAACAGATAAAAGTTGAACTGACTCAGGAGGAGATTAACTGGCTTAATGATAATCAGGATAAACTGACTCTTTGGTATAATGCCGAATTTCCACCGATTGAGTTTGCATCTGAAAAAGGCGTTTTTATTGGCATGGGGGCTGATGTTATCAAGCGGGTGGAAGAGATTACTGAAATTACTTTTACAAAAAAACCATCTCTTGACTGGAATGATCATCTCAATGCGCTTAAATCAGGTGAATGTGCTGTTGCGCCTACTATCGTCAGAACTCAGGATAGGGAAGACTATATTATCTTTACTCAACCGTATGCGACTGTCCCTGTTGTGTTGATAACGACTACCGGTAACGAAGCTAATCTGAGTTTAAAAGATTTTAATGGCAAAAGAATAGGCGTAGTTTCTGGATACGCAACGGAAAAGTATCTGAGAGACCAGGCGCTTGTCTATAATTACGATGTGGTCAGTTTTTTTAATGTTCAGGAAGCGATTAATAGTGTTTCTTTCGGTCAGATTGATGCATTTGCTGAAAATCTGGCTGTTGCTGCCTATTTTATTGAAAAGGAAGGGATCCCTAATCTCAAAGTTGCTGGTAAAACGGATTATTTTTTTCATTTTCAATTGGAATCAGCAAGAAATACCCTATTTTATACAATGTCGTACAGAAGGCATTGAAATCAATTCCAGAACAAGAATTGACCGATATTAGAAGACAATGGATTCGTCTCGATCAGGAAAAAGGAATGTCTGAACGGACATGGCTGATTTTAAACCTGACAGGCATGTTTTTGATTATTCTGGTGCTGGCGCTTGTTTTGCTCAGTTTGCTTTTAAAACGCAGATTGAATCAGAGAATGTTATCTTTGAAAGAAAGTGAAGAAAAATACCGAAGATTAGCTGAAAATATGTCTGATATGGCCTGGACGATTGACCTGAATATGAATACCACTTACGTCAGTCCCTCTGTCATGAGGATTTTCGGGTTTACGGTTGAGGAATATTTAAAACGGCCTATCACCAGTAATTATTCCCCTGAATCACTTAAATTAATCTATGAAGCTGTTGCTGAAAATATTGAACTGGAAAAAGACCCTACTATCGATAAACAACGCAGTAGAATCCTTGAAGTACAACAGTACAACAATCAGAATGAGCTTATCTGGGTTTCATTAAGCGCAACCTTTATGCGAAATGATAAAGGCGAACCAATCGGACTTCAGGGGATTACAAGAAATATAAATGAATTGAAACTTGCTGAGCAGGAACAGAAAAGGCTGTCTGAACAACTGCTTCAGGCTCAGAAAATGGAATCAGTTGGCAGATTGGCTGGAGGGGTTGCTCACGACTTTAACAATATGCTGGGTGTTATTATTGGTTTTTCTGATTTAGCATTAGTAAAGATAAAACAGGATGATCCGATTTATTACAACTTAACTGAAATCCGTAAAGCTGCTGAAAGATCTTCCAATCTTACCAGACAGTTACTGGCATTTGCTAGGAAACAAACGATTGAACCTAAAATACTGGACTTGAATGAAACGATTGAAGGCATGTTAAAAATGTTGATTAGAATTATTGGCGAAGATATTGATCTGGAATGGTTGCCTTCAAAAGATGTTTGGCCAGTCAAGCTTGACCCTTCCCAGATTGATCAGATTCTGGCAAATTTGTGTGTCAATTCAAGAGATGCAATCAAAGGGAATGGAAAGATCACAATTGAAACCTCTAATGCCGTCTTTACCGAAAAATCGGTTTATGAAAATCCAGATGTCAGAGCAGGTCAGTTTATCAGATTATCTGTGAGTGATACCGGCTCTGGTATTAGCAAAGAACTTTTACCCCATATTTTTGAACCTTTTTTCACAACTAAAGAGAACGGGATGGGTACCGGTCTTGGATTGGCGACGATCTATGGTGCTGTCAGGCAAAATAATGGCTTTATCAATGTCTATAGCGAAGAGGGGAGAGGCACTTCATTTCATATCTATCTGCCCCGATTTGTGGTTGAGAAGCAGTTTGAACCTGAACCTGAAGTAGAAATTAAACTGGTTGGTGGCGCTGAAACGATCTTACTGGTTGAAGATGAGGCTTCAATTTTAAACATGGGTGTGATGATGTTGGAAAGTCTGGGTTATACGGTATTGTCGGCTTCAAATCCTTACGATGCGATTAAATTGGCGTCAGAAAAGAAGTATGAAATCGATTTACTGCTAACAGACGTGATTATGCCGGATATGAACGGGAAAGAAATGGTAGAAAAGCTACAATCTGAGAATCCACGCTTAAAATTTATCTATATGTCTGGTTATACTGCCAATGTGATCTCAAAACATGGTGTGCTGGATGCAGGCGTCCCATTTATTCAAAAGCCTTTTTCAGTAAATGAATTATCCAGAATAATCAGAGAGGTATTGGATAG
>JAGOCT010000226.1 GCA_017998585.1 Candidatus Cloacimonadota bacterium
ATGGTTACAATGCGGCAACCTCCGTATTTGAAAACTTACTGACAGCTGGCGTGATTGATCCGTCTAAAGTCGTTAGAAGTGCTGTTCAGAACGCAATCTCTATCGCAGGATTGTTCTTAACCACAGAATGCCTTGTTACAGATATTAAAAAAGATGAACCAGCTATGCCTGCTAATCCAGGTATGGGTGGCATGGGCGGAATGTATTAATCCATCCTTTCAGGATAAATATATAAAGCACAGACTTCGGTCTGTGCTTTTATTGCATAAAAACAGGTTGACAGCTTTCTGATAATTAGTTAATTTGAAATCTGAAAAATGACAGTAAACTGATAACAGATAATTTGGAGCGCAAGTGACAGAAGAAGAATTTTTAGATGTAAAACAGGCAAGCGATTATGCTTCAGAACTATTGGGTAAGCATGTAACGACTTCAAATATCAATTATTTAATACAATATGGAAGAGTAAAAAAGTATGTTGAAAGCGGAAACACTCTTGTCTCAAAAAACGAATTGCTTTCTTACTACAATTCATATAACGGGAATAGAGAATCAATCTGGAAAGATCAACTAGGAAGTGATTTAAACTGGGCATTGTCTTTTGATCAATTTAAAGAAGCTGAGACAACAAAGCATGTTCATCGCTTACATCCTTATAAAGGGAAATTTATACCTCAACTGGTTGAATACTTTATTGATCAACATACGGATGAGTTTAAGAAAGAAGTATTTTTTAAGCCTGGAGATATTATTCTTGATCCATTTTCTGGAAGTGGAACAACAATGGTACAAGCCTCTGAATTAGGGATTCATGCCATTGGCATAGATATATCTGAGTTTAATGCCATGATAGCCAATAGTAAGGTTGGAAAGTATAATCTATATACATTGAATCATGAGATTAACCGTATTTCAGTACATTTGCAAGATTATATCAGAGATTCTCATGTTGTGGATTTTGAAGAAGAACTTTTAAAGAAATTAAATGAGTTTAATAATCAGTATTTTCCTGTGCCAGATTTTAAGTACAAGGTTAGAAATAAACAGATCAATGAAAAGGCATACGGGCTTGAAAAAGAAAACGATTTTATCTATATTTATAACGATCTAGTTTCAAAATATAATATTAAACTACGACAAGATCATAATGAAAAATTTATTGATAAGTGGTTTATACAGAATGTTCGTGATGAAATAGATTTTGTAAATCATCAAATAGATAAGATTGAAGATGAAAATATTAGAAGAATTGTAAGAGTAATACTTAGCAGAACTGTTAGAAGTTGCAGAGCAACCACTCATGCTGACTTAGCAACTATCTATGAACCTGTAATCTCGACCTATTATTGTTCTAAACACGGGAAAATATGTAAACCTCTTTTTTCTATTTTAAAGTGGTGGGAATCCTATTCTAAAGATACATTAAAGAGATTATATCAATTTGACAGTCTTAGAACTAAGACCTATCAATATTGCCTGACAGGAGACAGTAGAACTATTGATTTGTTTAGTAGCCTGAAATTATTAAATCCTGATTTTCACGACATTGTAAAAGAAAAAAAAATTAAAGGGATCTTTTCTTCACCTCCATATGTTGGGCTAATAGATTATCATGAACAACATGCATATGCTTATGACCTTTTTGGTTTTAAGAGACAAGATGAGTTAGAGATAGGCCCCTTATTTAAAGGTCAGGGCAGAGAAGCCAAAGAAAGTTATTTAAAAGGTATTAGTGATGTGTTAAATAATGCTTTGAAGTATTTAACAGATGACTGTGATGTATTTTTAGTGGCTAATGACAAGTATAATTTATATCCGACTATAGCAGAAAAATCAGGGATGAAAATAGTTAATCAATACAAAAGACCCGTTTTAAACCGAACAGAAAAAGATAAAGGAGCATACTCAGAGATCATTTTTCATTTAAAAAGGAAGTAGGAAATGTCATTAACAAATCAAATAAAACAAAATGTAGAAGATGTATTAAAAAAAAACTTAAGACATAAGTTTCAGAATTATAACCCAGAAACATCAGCAATGCCTTTTCATACCAGATTGTTGGGCAAAGACAGAATGGCTTTGTTTTCATTTATTCACTCTTTAAATACAAACTTTGGAACAAGTATTTTTGAACCTGTTGCAAAAAGTTTGGCACTAACTTCTTTCAAAAGTGCAGAATCGCAACAAAACGCAGGAAGCTTGATCTCTGAAAATGCTCAGAGAGTAATCCAGGATATTATGGACAATCTTAGCATTGCTAAAACTTTACCAAATAAACCTGAAGAAATTAGTGCTATCAGAGCAGTTTGTCAATCAGGAGAAATGAGGACAGTTAAATCGACAAAAGTTGATATTAAACTTACAAATCATGATAATACTATCTACCTTATAGATATTAAAACTGCTAAACCAAATGCAGGAGGGTTTAAGGAGTTCAAAAGAACCTTGCTTGAGTGGGTTGCAATTACATTAGCGGATAATCCAAATGCAAATGTACAGACATTGATTGCTATTCCATACAATCCATATGAACCTAAATCATACAGCAGATGGACAATTAGGGGAATGTTGGACTGTGATAACGAATTAAAAGTAGCTGAAGAATTCTGGGATTTTATAGGGGGTAAGGGAGCTTATTTAGAATTACTTGATATTTTTGAAAAGGTTGGTGTTGACTTACGATCTGAGATAGATGAGTATTTTGCAAAATATAACAAATGACAAACTTTTTTTAATTTGAGTAATGCCGGAGATGATAGTAAACAAAAGAGTCTTAATTTATTCAAGAAGGGCGCTTTTTATAAGGTGAAGCTGAATAGTATTTCTAATTCTAAAAGGCTAAGAAAACAGTTGACAAAAAGATAAGCTGAATTTTTTGTATAAGATTAAGTAAAATAAAGAGAATAGGAATAACAAAAATTGAACTTACTGAAACATAAAGAGATAAGATTAGTGAAACAAAGCAAGGCGATTTATGTTATTTTTATGATAAATGATGTAATTGAAGAGAATTGAGGAACAGATGAAAATATTAATAACAGGCGGAGCAGGTTTTATTGGCTCTCACCTTTCAGAAGAATTGTTAAATCAGGGACATAAAGTAACGATTATTGACAATTTATCAACGGGCCGTTTTTCCAATATATCACACTTACAGTCACACCCAAACTTTCAATATGTGATTGGCACAATTCTGGATAATAGATTAATGGAAACACTTATTTCTGATTGTGATCAGATTTACCATCTGGCAGCAGCAGTTGGCGTTAAGTATATCATTGATAATCCATTACAGTCACTTCAAACAAATATAGTTGGAACAGAGATCGTTCTTGAATATGCCAATAAATACAAAAAGAAGGTATTGATTACTTCTACTTCAGAGATTTATGGTAAAAGTGATAAAGTGCCATTTTCAGAAGAAGATGACCGTTTGCTGGGTACTACCAGTATATCCCGCTGGGGCTATTCCTGCTCAAAAGCAATTGATGAGTTCTTTGCTTTAGCTTATTACCGTGAGAAGAAATTACCTATCGTGATCGTTCGTTGCTTTAACACCGTAGGACCCAGACAGTCTGGTCAATACGGTATGGTTTTACCTAAGTTTGTAAAGGCAGCGTTGTTAAATCATCCCATAACGATTTTTGGTGATGGTAAGCAATCTCGTTGTTTTGGAGATGTTGCTGATGTGATTGGGGGAATGATTGCCTTGATCAACGAGCCAAAAGCCGAAGGACAGATTTTTAATATTGGTAATACAGAAGAAATCAACATTGAAGATCTGGCAATTAAGATCAAACAGATGACCAATTCCAAATCCAAGATAGAATACATTCCTTACGATGAAGCCTACGAAGAAGGTTTTGAAGATATGAGAAGAAGAATCCCTGATTTAAACAAAATTAAAGATTGTATCAATTACAATCCAAAATACAGTCTTGAAAAAATCATTGAAAGAGTGATAAATTACTATGCATCGTAAGATTATCTTAACACTTATCAGTCTTTGGATTTTAAGTTTATCCTTGTTTGCAACAGAATATGCCGTTGATCCGGATCAGTACATTGTAAAAATGAATGATGTGTTTTTAATTCAGACAGTTGTGCCAGATACAATGAGTCTCAGAGTTCCTGTATTGCCTACAGGTCAACTGAATCTTTTTCCGATGGCTGACACAGT
>JAGOCT010000227.1 GCA_017998585.1 Candidatus Cloacimonadota bacterium
ATTTTTTCACCCAGTAAATCATCATGAATAGCAGAAATTATATAATCACCATGGATGAATTCTTTTATTTCGTCTTCAAGCTTTTCAGGAACTATCTTGATTCCCCCGGAGTTTATAATATTATTAGCCCTCCCCAGGAATTTAAAACAATCAGGGGATAAAATTTCAACAATATCAGTAGTAATTATTTCTTCAGCAGCTAATAATGGAGCTTTAATTTTAAGGCAGCCTGAGTTATCAGTTTCAATTTCAATATCTTTTAATACATGAAATGAATTTTCAGGATTATTCCCATTCAATCTTCGTAAAGCAATGTGAGAGCATGTTTCAGACATACCGTATGACAGATATACCTTAGTAGTTAATTTATTTATTTCTTTTTCAAGAAAGGAATTTACTGCAGCTCCACCGATCAGAATCTTATCTATCATTTCAATAAACACATTCTGCTTAATCAGGTTTTGCAGTTGAAGAGGAACCATTGCAGTAAAAGAAATTATTCTGTCCGGAATATGAGGAAGTCCCTTGGGTTCGATAGTCAATAAATTAAGTTCTCCTGTCATTGCTCTAACAATCATCATTTTACCAGCAATATATTCAACAGGTAAACACAAAAGAGCAGTATCGTTTTCATTAAGCTGAAAATATTCAATTGTGTTTTTTGCAGACTCAATCATAGAAGATTTAGAAAGAAGAATTTCCTTGGGTTCGCCGGTACTACCTGAAGTGTTTTGCATGATAAAATCACTATCATCAAACCAATCAATAATGAATTTGAATATCTTTCTTTCCCATAAAGAAGTTTCAGTATCAACAATCTTTTGGTGGGATAAATCCAATAGCTTATTTACCGGATAATATATGTCGTTTATTTTAAGTCCTTCAATCATATAAATTTTGAAAACTAAATATCACTCCACTTTTTGTGGATATCATAAAATAAATAATCACCGGACAATGATAATGGTGATTTAAAATTATTGCTATAAATCTTTCCTGTACCAAGGCCCTGAGGCAGAAAAATATCGTAGTTACAGACCCACTGAGCAATAGCATTTAAGCCAATTGCTGATTCAAGGGCTGAAGTTGCCCACCATTCAATTCCCATTTTTTCAGCAATTGAAATCCATTCATCAGAAGAACAGAAACCTCCCAATAATGCTGGTTTTAAAATAAGATATTGAGGTTTGATTGCATTTAATAAATCAATTTTTTCATCAATTGTTTTTTTGCCAATCAGTTCTTCATCAAGAGCAATAGCTACCGGAGAAGAATTGCACAAGTCTGCCATTTCTTTGATTTTTCCTGCTTTAATTGGTTGTTCAATTGAATGTACTTTAAGATTAGCTAATTTATCAATGATTATTTTTGCTTTTTCCGGGGAATAAGCTCCATTTGCATCAACTCTGATTTCAAGTTCGGAGTCATTAAATTTTTCACGTAAACTGCTAATTATTCCAATTTCAGAGTCATCTTCAAAGGCACCAATTTTAAATTTCAGGCAATTGAATCCATTACTTAATTTTTCTTTTACCTGTTGAGTCATGTATTCAATGCTACCCATCCATATTAAGCCATTGATTTTAATTTTCTCAGTGCCATTAAAAAAATCGTTTTCAAATATTTTCTTTTTACCTCCAAAAAAGAGATCCATGGATGCAGTTTCAAAACCAAATTTTATCGAGGGGAAATCGTTTAATCCGGAGTATAAATCAAGGTTGTCATTATTAAAATCATCACAAATACTTTTAAGTTTTTCCTCAAAATCAACAGAATAATCAATACTTAATCCAGGTAAAGGTGGACATTCACCAATGCCGGTAGCTTCTCCGTCTGAAATATAAATAAACCAGCTATCTCTTGAATTGTATATCCCTCTGGAAGTTTCTGCCGGATGAATAAAAGAGAAAGTATGTTTTTTATATGAGACTTTCAGATTCATATTATCATACCAGCTCCAAATGTTAAGGAAAAGATGAAAATTGTCAAAGCAAGATTTCTTAACTGGTCATTCAGTTCTTCGGGATTTTTATAATGAAAGACCTTCCAGATATTAATAATAAAAAGAGGTACAGTAATCAGGAAGAGCAATTGCCAACCGGAATACATATCATACAATGAATAGACTAAGCTAATTAAAATTGCACTTGAGATAAGTAACAAATGATAATACTGAGAAAATTGAACACCCATACGAACAGGAATAGTGTTTTTACCGCTTGCTTTGTCTGAATCAATATCTCTTAAATTATTAATATTCAATACTGCAGTGCTTAAAAGGCCAATTACGGAAGCTGGTATAATTACAAATAAATCAAACCATTGAGTATGTAAATAATAAGTACCTACAACTCCTACTAATCCAAAAAATACAAAAACAAAAATATCACCGAATCCTCTGTATCCGTAAGGATTCTTTCCTATGGTATACTTTAATGCAGCGATAATAGAAACAATACCTAAAGCAAAAAATATACTCAGTTTTGCAATAGAAATGTCTTTTAAGCCAAAAATAATAAGCAATGCACCGGAAATACCAGACAGGATAACAAAGGACCATATTAAGCCTTTAATTTCCTTTTTAGAAACCAGCCCTGATTGGGTAACTCGGACAGGTCCGATTCTGGTTTCATTATCCTTACCGGAAATGGCATCACCATAATCGTTAGCCAGATTGGAAAGTATCTGAAGAAAAGTAATTGTTAAAATTGAAAATATGAATACTACCCATCTGAATCCTCCTTCAGCAGCAGCCAGAAAGCCTCCCATTACAGCATTAGATAAAGCCAGAGGTAATGTTCTTAGCCTGAAAGCTTTAATCCAGATTCTTATTTTATTTTGCATCATATTTTAAAAAAAGGAGAATAAAAATAGTAATTTTTAATATTCCCATATCAATTCTATTGATATTTATTGTTTTAAGGTAATCTGGGTAAATATACTTTTCATGATTGAAAGAGTAACTTTAGAATAGATAAAAAAGATTTGCTAATCAAATTAAAAAAAGTAAGAAAACATAAATAATAAACAAAATCTCAAAAGTTATCATCAATATATACAATCTTAATAGTAATATATTAACTTTATTCAACTTATAAGAAATCCTATAAAGACTGATATTGAATGAGTTACAAAGTAGATTATCACATGCATACTACTTTTTCGGATGGAAAAGATACCTATTTGAGTTATCTTGAAGCTGCCCGAAAAAAGGATCTTGCTGAAATTGGCTTTTCAGATCACATTACAATATTGCCTGTTGATTGGTGTGTAAAGGAAGTTGACTTTCCTGTTTTGCGTGAGAATCTAAAGAATCTGTGTAATAATTTTTCTGAAGATGTTCAGGTAAGGTTTGGATTAGAAGTAGATTATTTCCCTGATAAAGAAGAAGAAATACGACAGGTGATTTCTTATTTCCCTGTTGATTATGTAATTGGTTCAGTCCATTTTATTGAAGACTGGAACTTTGATTCTGATCCTTCCTATTACGGCAAATGGTCGAATAATGAAGTTTATCAGATGTATTTTGATATTCTTAAGAAAGCAATCAAGTCAGGACTTTTTGATATAATCGGTCACTTTGATATCATTAAAAAATTAAACTGCTGGCCGGAAACTGATCAGACTTACTTATATGAAGAGACATTAAAAATAATGAAAGAGGCTAATGTTGTGCTGGAATTAAATACCAGTGGTCTTGATCACCCCTGTAAAGAATTTTATCCAAATAAAGATACATTAGCAATGGCTTGCAAGTTAGGCGTTCCGGTTACCCTTGGATCTGATTCCCATCATCCTTCTCAGGTATCCCGCCATTTTGAATCCGCAATTAACATACTCAGGAGTGTAGGTTATACAAGAATTACCAGATTCCGAAACAGGATGAGAGGAGAAATTGAAATTTGAGATTGTCTGTTGTAAAAAGAATCATTTTTTAAACAATTCCTTTTTAATAATTACCTTAAACAGGTGACTTTTTGTGCATTAAAGTTATTAACATCTGTTGATAAAATGGTATTGACTTTTATTAAGCTTAGAATTAATAGCATTAGCATTACATCACAATCTGTTCATAACATGGTTGAAATCAAACTAATACAAAACACTTGTTTTTTTTGCATAAAGTATTAATCTACTTTACATTTGTTATATCAGGTAAGCGATAAAGTTATTC
>JAGOCT010000228.1 GCA_017998585.1 Candidatus Cloacimonadota bacterium
GCGTAGGAGAAGCGATTGAAGATCTGAGAGATTTTGATCCTCAGGATTTTTCAAATGCCTTATTTCAGTAAATTACTCTTTATCAGATAAACAAAAAAAACTGCTGACTATTGGTCAGCAGTTTTTTTAATTGTATTGATAATTTTAAAAAATATGAAGTTGATTTAAAAAAGTACTTGAATTTTTACATAAATATAAGTATCGTAATTTTAAAGTGAGGGGTGAATGAAGAGAATATTCCTTTTGTGCTGGCTTAGCCTGTGTTTAAGTTCTTTATTTTCTGCAGGTAAAGAACGGAATGTACTGATTCTTTCTTCATATCATGAAGGATATTTATGGGAAGACCAGATCGTTCAGGGGATGGTATCAAAAATTGAAGAATCCTCTTTTGATTTAAAAATATACCACGAACAACTAGATGTGATGCGTATCCCATTTGATAAAGAAGATTTTGCTGACTTTTTTAAAAAAAAATATGCTTCAGTTTACTTTGATTTGATAATGACAGCTGATGATGCGGCTTATTCTTTTGTTAAAAACTACTATGATGATATGTTTTTGGGCAAACCAGTTGTCTTTTGCGGAGTGAATAATTATTCTGAACGTGAAATACAAGAAAACATCATGAATGCTACTGGTATAAATGAAAAAATCAACGTACTGGAAACCACTCAAACGCTTCTTAAACTTTTACCAGATACTAAAAAAATCTATGTTTATGGTGATGGGTCACAGCTTTATCAAATCAATAAAGCGATTTTAATCAAAGATCTGGAATCTGTCGATAAAAAGATAAAGATATATTTTACAGATTCATTTAATATTGACCAATTGTGTGAGCATGCAAAAAAACTGGATAAACAATCTGCGATTTTTATCATATCCCCACTTTTTGATAAATACAAAAAAACAATTACCCCTATTCAAAAAGCAGGAGAGATGATTTCAAAAAACACAGATGTTCCAATAATCAGTTTTTGGGATTTTTGGCTAGGATCAGGTATTTTAGGTGGAAAATTAGTCAGCTCAAGAGCTCAGGGAGAAAAGGCTGGTGAAATTGCATTCAGAATACTTAATGGTGAAACAACAAGAACAATTCCGATCGTAACAGAGAGTCCGAATGAGTATATGTTTGATTATCATCAGTTAAAAAAATATAATATCAGTTTACGAGATTTACCTAAGGGTTCAAAAATCATTAATAAGCCAGTTTATGCTTATCAGATTAACCGATTATGGCTTTGGTTTTTTATAATGGTGTTTTCTGTGGTTTTAGGCAGCTTGATTCTTGTCTTGTTTGAGATAAAAAAAAGAATACGTTTAGAGGTTATTAATAAGGAACATATCCTTTTTTTAAAAACGTTTATTGAAACAATTCCAATACCAGTGTTTTATAAAGATGCTGAAAATAGATTCAAGCTGTGTAATCTGGCTTTTGAAAATTTGCTTGGAATTGATAAAGAAAAAGTGATTGGACATTATTCTCAGGATTTCCAGCATTATAAGGATACAGAAAAGCATCTTTGTTACGATCAGAAATTGATCGAAGGAGAGCTGGATGCCGTTAATTATGAAGCGTTAATTATAGATGCCCATGGTTTTGAAAAAAATATACTGGTTTCTAAAGCATCTGTATCTGATTTGGACAAACATATTACTGGTATTATTGGTGCTGTTCAGGATGTTACAGAAATCAAAAGACAGGAAAAACTGATTAAACATCAAATGCAGGAACTAAAAATTAAGAACAACGAAATGGAAAGTTTTATTTACACTGTCTCTCATGATTTAAAAAGTCCATTGATAACTATTAAAGGCTTTATGAATTTCATTGAAAGAGATTATGCAAATAATGATCCAGAACAATTTGCTGGAGACTGTAAAAAAGTTATGGGAGCAGCTGAAAAAATGCAATACTTACTGGAAGATTTACTTCAGCTGTCAAGAATTGGCAGAGTTGTAAGAGAACCTGAAGAATTTCGCATGGATGAAGTGTTGAACGAGTTGGAAAATAGCCTGGCAGGTATTATTAACAATTCAAATGCAACTCTTGACTATCCCAATGCGATGCCTGCAATATATGCAGATAAGAACCGAATTAGAGAAGTATGGCAAAATTTGATTGAAAATTCTATCAAATATAGAAAAGAGAAGGTATCTCCCTACATAAAAATCAGCTATGAGAAAAAGGAAAACAATATCATATACTCGTATAAAGATAATGGTATTGGGATCGATCCAAAGTATCATGAAAAAATATTCGATTTATTTGAAAAACTAAACCAAAATACGCCTGGAACAGGTATTGGTTTGGCAAGAGTAAAAAAAATAGTTGAACTTTATCAGGGGAAAATTTGGGTTGAACAGTCAGCTTTGAACCAGGGGACTGTTTTTAAATTCTTTTTCAGGTCGCAAAGAGGTAAAAAATGAAAACGATTCAAAATGAAGTTATCATCATTGAAGATAATGATGATCATGCAGAACTAATTGTAAGAGCTTTAAAAAACAAACAACCCCATTTAAATATCAGTCGTTTAAATGATGGAGAAAAAGCAATTGATTATCTTTCATCTATTGAGAATAATAAATCACGTTATCCCCGAATGATTTTGCTTGATCTCAGACTACCTAAACATGATGGGATTGAGGTCTTGTCTATGATAAAAAACTCAAAAACTTTATGTATTATTCCTGTGATTGTATTCTCATCGTCTGATGAACATCGTGATATATTAAATGCATACAACAATCATGCAAACAGCTATCTGGTTAAACCTATGGATTTCAATAAACTCCAATACTCAATCAATGAGTTAAGTGATTACTGGTTAAACCTGAATATCCACCTCTATAATCCTCTGTAGAATATAGGTTCAAGTGACGATAATCCTGTATCTTGATTCTTTCTTTACAAAAAAGAGAACTCTGACATATTGTCTGACTTCTCTTTTTTTTTGGGGGGAAGGATGCTTTAATGAGAGTAAACAAAATTATAAGTGAATGCTCCGCTTAACAAGATCGCCAAAAATAACATAATCAAAACAATACGATAAATCAAAGAACGTTTTTTGTACGCATCAAAATCATAAGCTTTATTTTCCGAATCCAGGCTTTTCAGATAATGAATATATTCTGCTGAATTATATGCACTGAAAAGTCTGTCTTGAATGATGATGAAAATGTAAACGAAGAGATAGATTAGAAAATACATCCATTTATTATTAATCAGGTATTCTCTGTTCTCAAAATCCATGATGGTTGTTATACTTACCGACATTATGATGTAAGCTAAGGGTTTAAGGTACATCATGAGTTGGTATTCTTTTTTAAAGAAATCCAGATGTTTTTGAATCAGGTTAGCAACGGGTTGATTAAAATCATATATCTGATTGACTTCTTTTCTGATAAAAAGTGACAATAAAAGAAAAACAAAAGAAAAGATACATAATCCGACCGCAGTCCAAAAAGTATAAGGAAAGTCTCTGTATGTCCATGCCATAAACAACGAAAGACCAATATTCAGAATTGAAAGGTATAGGTAAGTAATAATTCCTTTGTTAAAATATCTGCTTGCCAGACAGGGTTTCTGGTTAATTACATGTTCAATTTTGTCCATGAGTATTTTCTTTTCTTCTAACATGATTCCTCCTGAAGAATAATTTCAATATAATGTTTCAGTTTTTTTCTGATACGACACATCCGAACATTAAAATTCTTTTCTGTAAAACCCAGAATGACTGCAATTTCAGCATAGGGTTTACCTTCCAGATACAGATGTACAATTGCCTTATCAATATCCGATAAACTAGAAATCCCATTTTTAACCAGTTCCCACTGATCTGTTTCATCCAATTTATCCTGATACTCAAAAACAGTTGCTTCGTTATGGAGCTTTTTGGTCAGATTAAAGAGGTTTTGTCTTTTTTTAATATTAAAGATAGCTGTATTCAAGGCAACTCTGTACATCCAGGTTTCGATTTTAGATAAACCTTTAAAACCAGGGTATGATTTCCAGAGTTGCAAGAGAATTTCCTGCTCAAGATCAGCCTTATCTGAATCGGTATGTGCATATAATCTGACAATTTTAATAATCAGGGCTTTATTATCAAAGATCAGACTGCAGAATTCTTCAGATTGACTACTTTGACTGGTTTTCATCCTGTCTCTCCTTTCT
>JAGOCT010000229.1 GCA_017998585.1 Candidatus Cloacimonadota bacterium
GAGTTGGATCTGGATCAACCTTTTTTTTTATCTTTTTACACCAACTTTTGAGATGTTATCAGAATATACTGCTCAAATGGAACAATATATATCTGCTACCAGAATGTATTTCAATCAATCTTATCTTTTTATTTGACAACTTCAGCGTATTTAATAATATGAATTATAATAATTTGTATTATTAAAAGAGGAAATATGAGATTTGTAAACAGAGAAAGTGAAATGGAATTACTCAACTCGGAGTATTTAAAGCAGGAAACATCCTTCGTGGTGATATATGGCAGACGAAGAACCGGTAAAACAACCCTGATTGAACATTTCCTAAAGGATAAAAATTCCCTGTATTTTTTTGCGGATACCCAGAATGAAAACACCCAGATCAAACGCTTACAGGAACTGATGACAGAAAAGTTTAATGACCAGTTTCTGCGGGATATTCAGATTAACAACTGGGATGCACTCTTTGACTATCTGTGCCAAAAACTCAATCCCAATGAAAGATTTGTATTGGCTATTGATGAATTTCAATCTCTGGTTAAATCAAATGAACATTTTTCTTCTATCTTTCAAAGAATCTATGATGCAAAACTGAAACATCAGAATATTATGATAATTCTGTGCGGATCCCTGATCAGCATGATGTATAGTGAAACACTGGCATACAGCAGTCCTTTGTACGGAAGAAGAACTGCCCAGATCAAACTAAAAGAAATTGATTTCTCTCACTATCATCAATTTTACCAGAATCTTGGTAAAATTGAACAAGTTGAATACTTCAGCGTTACCGGAGGAATCCCCAAATACATAGAACTTTTCCAACAGAGTTCCTGCCTCTTGAATACGATCAAAACCGAGATTCTGAATAAAAACAAGTATCTCTATTATGAGCCCCGCTTCCTGCTTCAGGATGAAGTCAGTGATGTTTCAACTTACTTTTCCATACTGACAGCCATTGCAGCCGGCAATCATAAACTCAACACCATAACCAGCCGTATGGGGGTTCAGGCCAATCAGATTACTGCTTTTTTAAAGAAATTAATCGACCTGGATATCATAGAAAAACAGGTGCCTATTACCGAATACAACCCTGAGAAAAGCAAAAAAGGCTTATATTTCATCAAAGATCATTTCCTGCAATTTTGGTTTCGCTTTGTCTTTCCTTATCAAAGCTATTTAGAGATAGACAACCTGACTTTCGTGGAGAACAAAATTAAAAACGAACTGCCTGACCATGTTGCCCATGTATTTGAAACTCTTTCCGTAAAAATGATGTATAAATTGGATCTGCCTTTTGTACTGGATAAATGCGGACGCTGGTGGGATAAAAATACAGAGATCGATGTCATCGGCGTAAGCAACAACGATGAAATTCTTTTCGGTGAATGCAAATGGTCAGAAAATCAGGCAGGACTGAGTGTTCTGAAAGACTTACAGGCAAAGACCAAAGAAGTTCAGTGGGGGAGTAAACAGAGAAAAGAATACTTCATCCTGTTCTCTAAAGCAGGATTTACTGAAGATCTGATTCAGCTGCAAAAAGAGCAAAGTAATCTGTTTCTGCTGAGTGCCGAAGAGTTTTAATACAGCTTGTTTCCATAAGCTTGTAATGGGTGGTTTGGCGTATTTTGGACTTTCTGGTTTTGCATATATAGTTAAAAATCAGTAAATACCGAAAAAGCCGGGTATGTTATTCTATTGAATCCCTCAATACATAGTAAGTATTTCTCCCAATACCTTTCCGTTCTATAATTTCACTTTTAATCATATCGTTAAGAATTTCTTTTGTCCTTGTATCTTTGATTTTTAACATTTCTTTTATATCATTTTTTGTAGCAGACTTATTTCTTCTGATGAAATCAATTATCAGCACCTGTGGTTCCATTCGGTCGCTATTCGGTCGCTTTAAGCCGCTTTCGGTCGCAGTGTCCGATTTTCTGTAAAGTTCAACATCCACATAATCATTCTTTTCCTGAATCAGAGGTTCTTTTAGTCCAGAATTAAGACAGTAAGATTTGATTCTTTTTATCCCGCTTCCCCATTGTTCTATGTATTTTAGTTCTTTAAACACTCTCGCAATCACTTTATTTCGTATTTCTGACCTGCCATTTAATATGTCTTCTTCAAGAATCGTATTTGGAAATGATCCGGGGGAAACAATATTAACAATATCGTCATATACTCCCAGCTTTATATCTCTTCCCATATTCGAGTAGTCCCTGTGAACAAATGCGTTAACCAAGGTCTCTCTGATGGCTTCTACAGGTATTTCAGGTATGTCCAGTCTTTGAAGATTCCTGATTTCTGCTCTGATATTGATATGATTCAGAATAAAACTCTCAGCGTTTCTAAGCTGAGAGAAAACATCTTCATCATATTCTTTTTTATCAAGGAAAATATCCATTGTTTTTCCCTTAAATCTGGAACATTTTATTCTGACATTTTCATAGTGACCAACTAAAATCAAAAGCCCTCTTGTGGGATATACTTTACCATTTTCGTTTTTTATGAGTTTCATATTCAACATTTTCTCATGATCTAAAACTTTGTTAATTTTTAGAAACTCTTTTTTTAACAAGTCCAGGTTAACATTAATTAAATCGACATCGTAGTCTGCCTCTTCATCAAAACTGATATTTCTTTTCTGTCTCTCTAACTCTAAGATATTTTCATAACCGGCTTTTCTATTCGTAGCCCCAATTCTGATATAAGTTCCGTTATTTTTACCCTCTGACTTCAGATAGTAAGGCAAAAGACTCCCTCTGAATACTTCAATAATCAGAAGTAGTTTATCATCAATATTCGTTGTGTATATCTCAGGAATTATATTTGGATAACAGTTGTCAAAGATTATGGAGGCAATTCTGTCCATTAATTCAAAGATGTCTTCGGTATCAAGACCCGTTATTTCTCTTTTATCATTTACACCAATGATTAACTGCCCGCCACTTGTGTTGGCAAATGCAATAATTGTTTTAGCAATACTTTCACTTGAGGGTATTTTTTCTTTAAATTCCAGAGTTTTATTTTCTCCGTTAGCTATCTTTTCTATTAAAATCAAAATCTACCACCTTGTTTTGATATCTTTCAACTAATCCATTGTCTCAAAATTTGAAAATAATTCAGAAAATTGCATCATTCTGCGAGTATTTCTCTCCTGAAAACCTCGCTTACCATACTGAGCTTGTAATTCAGTCGCAAGTAGCGACACAATCTGTTTCTGTTAATTATCCCATTGTAATCAATTAAGTCAGAGAGACGCTTTTTGCCATCAGGTACAAGTATCTTCAACCGGGTAGTGGCACTAACCACTTCACTGTTTTCTTTCTTTAGTTTGGCTTTAAGATACTTCCAGTAGTTACGGGTCTTGTAATAATCGTCCTGGTCAGTCAGAACAGCAATAATATCCAAAACAGAGAATAACCATTTGTTATTCTGCTCATCCCATAATGCCCGAACTTCCCGGTCATCAAAAAAACGAATGGAAATTTTATACTGATCTTTCATAGAATTTGGCAATGAATCAGGGCTAATATTTTCAAGTACTTCATTCTTAAGCATAAATCACGCCCCGAAGGATATCTTCCCTGAATTCTTTTCGGATATCTTCTTCCCTGCATAAATCTATTTCCAGGTGCAAGCGATCTTGTAAGTAGTTTTTCAAATTAAAATAAGAATAGAATTTACTATTTGTATTCCCAAATTTTACCAGAATATCAACATCACTATTTACTGTATTGTTACCTTTGGCATATGATCCAAATAAACCAATTTCTTCAACACCAAACTGTAACAGTTCCTCTTTATGTTGTCTGAGATATTTCAGTATTTCGTCTCTGTTCATAAAATTCCTGCCTTACAACTTAGATTAAAAATACAAATGTGAACGCGTTCACATTTGTATTTATCTATTTTTCAAGTCTTTACAAAATCACTCATTTTTGAATTTATCGTTCAGTACAGCAAGACTCTGGGCTAACTCTTCTAAAGTTTCTTTTAAAACCTTATATTCACTCTTCTGTATCTTCGTCAAATCATTTTTTAGTATATCAATGCCTTTATGGATCTTCTCTGTTAGTTCTTTCTTTTGTCGTTTTCTTTGTTCAGAGACAGAGAGTTCATCATATTTAACATATTTCTTTTTCAGTTGGGCAAATGCTTTTT
>JAGOCT010000230.1 GCA_017998585.1 Candidatus Cloacimonadota bacterium
AAAGGCTGGCGTGAAAAAGGAGAAAGTACATTCTATTGGGATGGTAAAGATGAAAACGGAATTAAACTACCTTCAGGTGTATATCTTTATAAGCTAAACTGCGATGGTTATGAAATAAGTGATAAGATTTCTATAATTAAATAAGCAAGCTTAAAAAGGGGGAAAGATAGCAAGAAAAAATAGATAAGGGTTTCAGAATCAATAATCTATCATTTTTCTCCTGATGCGCATAATATAAATGATACATAGTCTGGTCAATCTGATCTTGGAGAAAATTGTGAATCTGATTACTGTATCAAACAGAATATTCAGGTTAATCTGATCATCAATAGTAGTGATAGTAAAAAGCAATTTTTTCGTGCCCAAGATTTCTTGGTATAGCCATTTAAATCAAGGTTACTTTTCATCAGCTTTCTCACTTAATGCATTCTAGCCCATATATGATTAAAATGCAGAGATCAGATCAATAAATAAATATATTGATCTGATCATTCTTGCTGATTTCATATAATCTAACTGCTTAAACAGTTAATTATCTATTATTGATATACAGCAGAAATCGTTAAAAGTCACCTTACTTCATGTTTTTTTAGCATCATTTCATAGACGTTCTGATTGCATAAAATTATATCGTTTAACGCTGGATTGATTTCATTTTCAAATAAATTGAGAGCATCTTCTACAACATTTACAATGTCAGTAAAATGAATTTTTCTATCTAAAAATAGTTTTAATGCCGCTTCATTGGCTGCATTCATGATGGTAGGATACAAACCTCCACTTACACCTGCCTGAAGTGCTAAATAAAATAAAGGATAACGTTTTTGATCAATTGCTTCGAAAGTCAAAGAAGGCAAACTGAATAAATCGGTTTTAACATTATCAGAACAAATATGCTTTGGATAAGAAAAAGCATATAAAATGGGTAACTCCATACTTGGTTTACTCATTTGAGCGAGTATAGAACCGTCCACAAACTCAAGCATGGAATGAATCACTGACTGTGGATGAATAATTGCATTGATCTGTGTATAAGGCAAATCAAAGAGCCAATGCGCTTCAATAACTTCTAAACCCTTATTAAACATCGTTGCAGAATCTATAGTAACTTTTGTTCCCATACTCCAGGTAGGATGTTTGAGTGCATTTTCAACAGTGATATATTTAAAATCATCCAGAGGCAAGGTTCTAAAAGGTCCTCCAGAAGCTGTAATATGCAAAGATTTTATCTCATCATTACTATGTCCGAACATGCATTGAAATATCGCACTATGCTCACTATCAACAGGCAGTATTCGACTTTCAGAAGTAATTAAGAGTTCTTTAACCAAATGACCTGCCATCACAAGAGACTCTTTGTTGGCTAGCGCTAAATCCTTACCCCTTTTTAACACGGTCATTGTATATGGTAATCCAGCGGAACCGGTTACCGCATTTAAACAAATATCATAATCATCATTTTCTAATAATTCTATCAGACTATCCTGACCATAATAAAATTTGATACCTGGATAATCATTCTCGTTTATTCTTTCTGCTGATTGTCCAGTGATACATATCCTGGGGATATTAAAAAGAACTGCATTTTTAATTGCATTTTCTATATTATGATGAACAGATGCCAGACTAATATGATAATCATCCTGGTGATTATGTATAATTTTTAATGCTGAGTTTCCTATGGAACCACTCATCCCTAATAAAGCGATTTGTTTCAACTTGATCTCCTGTAGTTTTTCACGTTAACGCAAGCTGTCAGCTGCATATCTATTTTGACAAGCAGGTTGCTTGCCCTACATCAAACTTGTGTATTTATTTTTGACAAGCAGGTTGCTTGTTCTACTTCAAACTTGAGTATCTATTTTGACAAGCAGGTTGCTTGCCCTACAATCTGACTCCGACAGACATTCTGTGTGAATTATCCAATTCAGTGTTCTGTTCAAAGGAATAATTCACGTTAAATTTCTTATAGTTCATTGTAAAACCTGCAGTGATATGGTCAATATCATACCCACTATACAGGCTAAAAGATGGATTTAAAATTATCTCCAGCCCTGAATGCAAGTCAAGGCTCATCATACCTGATGAAATTGTCGCTGCATCCTTCATATTTTCAAAATTAATTTCTGAATTGATAAAGACTTTGATTTGTTTATCTATTTTCGGAATCTGGAAAACATAAGACGTCTCTAAATCAAGACCTGGATTAACAATCTCATGTGTCCCATTTTCATAATACATCTGAGTTGTGAAAAAATCTCTTAATCGTGCTGCTGCTGTGAATTTATTATTGATTAACCAGGTTGAACTTATATCAGCACCAAAACCATAGGCATTTTCTTCAGCAATATTTCGATATACTATTTTTGGACTCAGTCCAATCATAAGTTTATCATTTACTTGCCGTCCAAATCCTAACCATAATATATAATCTGCATTATTAACTGTTTTATACGCAAAAGGACGATTGTCATTAGATGGAAGCGAATCAGTATTTGGCACTTTGCTTAGTTTAATATTGTCAATGCCAATACGAGTGACTACAAATCCCATATTACTCTTATTGCCAATGTTCCCTGACAACACATCATATTGCAGGTTTCCACCAAATTCTTCTGCATGCATCATTTCAAATGAAGCATTTTCCTGTAATGCTAATAAAGAAGCATTCCAATACGCTTTTGAAGTACTTTCAAAGTCAGTCAAACCAGTTCTGCCTAAAGCAACATTTCGGACACCAGAGCCCATTTTGAATAATTCTCCGGCATACTTCTCTGCACTCAATAATGTGATTGACAAACCAAAGCAAATAACAATAGTTAAAGTTTTAAAAAAATTATTCTGTTTACTCATCTTCTAATTCCACCCATGTTCCTATTATTTTTTTCATGGTCCCATTGTAGAAAGAGATGGTCAGTTTTGCATCTTTTCCTAAACCGTCCACATTTATAATAACTCCCTTACCAAATTGCTGATGCAATATTTTTTGACCAATTTTATAATATTTTTCATTTTCAGAGATATAAGTCTTTTCTTTTTGGACAACAGGCTTGTAATTAACCTTTCTGGGCGCATGAAATTCCCAGAAAGAAGCCTTTACTTCTTCGTACAGTTCAGTATTTAATTCTCCCAAAAAAATACTGGGTGAACTACTTTGAAATGAATCTCCCATACGGCGTGAATGTGCATAATTAAGATATAATCTTTTTCTGGCTCTGGTAACTGCGACATAAAACAAACGTCTTTCTTCTTCTATTTCACTTTCACTATTACTGGAAAAAAGATGAGGTAACAGACCCTTTTCAAGACCAGAAACAAAGACATAATCAAACTCAAGCCCTTTGGCATTATGCATGGTCATGAGTTTAACGGCTTCCTTTTGACTATCTTTATCTGCATTGTCCAAATCAGTCTGAAGACTCAAAAATTGCAGGAAAAGAGATATTTCTGGAAATTGCTGATGTTCAGCATAATAATTTTCAGTAAAGTCGGAAGCAGCCGCAATAAACTCTCGCATATTTTCCAGCTTAGTCTGTTCTTTTCCTTCATCAATATTCTGATAATAGTCCTCCAGGTTGTAAACAGAGATAATATCTTTTATTGTTTCCACAACAGAGACATTTCCTGCCTGACTCTTCCATTTTTCTATATTGCTGACAAAATCCAGCAAACTGGCTTTCGCTTTTTTTGAAACAGAGGCAATGTATTCTTCCTGACTAATGATCTGATAAAGGGGCAAATTGTTTACCAGTGCAATCTGAATGAGATTTGTAATAGTTGTTTTACCTAAGCCTCTGGGGGGTAGATTGATCACTCTTAATAAGCTTTCATTATCATTAGGATTTGTAATGACACGTAGCCAGGCAATCATATCTTTAATCTCCAAACGCTGATAAAAATTGATTCCTCCAACTACCTGATAGGGAATTTGATATTTTGAAAAAGCCTGTTCCAAAACACGAGATTGAAAATTAGTACGATAAAGTACAGCGCACTCATTTAATATTGTATTTTTATCACGAAGTAATGCAATTTCTTCAGCGATATATCTTGCCTCTTCATTGTCATTGTCATGAGAAATCAGCTGAGGTAACTGATCACCTTCTATGTTTGTCCATAATTCTTTAGAATGTCGGTTTTTATTATT
>JAGOCT010000231.1 GCA_017998585.1 Candidatus Cloacimonadota bacterium
TATTCCCAGGTGTGCGGGATTTTGGGTTGTTTGAAGCATTTGTCAGAGTTTGGAAAACAGGTATTCCTGAAACCTTGCCTGCAGCACATTATGAAGATAAACGACTGACCAGATTTTACAGTAATTATGTCTATCGTTTGTCATCAGGAGAAATCGTTGCTGTTTACAACGATCATACAGAAAAAAAACAGATTGAAGAAGCGCTTAATGAAAGCGAATTTCATTTTAGAACACTTGCCGATTCAGGTCAGGGGCTGATCTGGGCATCAGGTACGGATATGAAATGTACTTATTTTAATAAAGTCTGGCTTGAATTTACAGGAAGAACTTTGGAAGAGGAAATTGGTGACGGCTGGACAGAAGGGCTTCATCCAGATGATAAAGAATACTGTATAAATGTATATGTAAACGCATTTGAAAAACAGGAACCATTTGGAATGGAATACCGGATCAAGCATAAAGACGGGGATTATCGCTGGATTTATGATAAAGGGACACCCCGTTATAACCATAAAGGAGATTTTATCGGTTACATCGGTCATTGTCTGGATATCAATGACCGGAAAAAGGTTGAGTATGACCTGATCAATGCCCGACTTCGTGCCGAAGAAAGCGAGGAACGCTTCAAAGCCTTACATAATGCCTCATTTGGAGGGATTGTGATTCATGATAAAGGACGTATCATCGAGTGTAATCAAGGGCTGTCTGAAATCACAGGTTATAACTATGAAGAATTAATCGGAATGGATGGCTTATTACTCATTGCAGAATCAGATAGACATATTGTTATGAGTAATATTCTCTCAGGATATGAAAAACCTTATGAAGTGATGGGAATTAGAAAAAATGGAGAAGTGTATCCTGTACGGCTGGAAGCCCGAAATATCCCTTATAAAGGGAAAAAAGTCAGAACCGTGGAATTCAGAGATATTAGCGGACAAATAAAAATAGAACAGGAACTCAGAGAATCAGAAAAAAGATACAGGATTTTATTTGAAAAAATTACGTCTGGATTTGCATTACATGAAATGATTTATGACGAAAATGGGAAGGCAATCGACTACCGCTTTTTGGAAGTGAATCCTGCTTTTGAAAAACTGACCGGTCTAAAAGCCATTGATTTGGTAGGAAAATCAGTTAAAGAAGTGATCCCTGGTATTGAACAGTATTGGATAGAGACTTATGCAGAAGTAGTTAAAACAGGAAAAGATAAGATTTTTGAGAATTACATAAAAGAAATGAATAAATACTATGAGGTATCAGCCTTTTCACCTGCAGAAAACCAGTTTGCGGTTACTTCTACTGATATCAGCGAGAGAAAATTTAAAGAGAAGAAAATCAAGGAACTGCTGAAAGAAAAAGAACTGATCCTCAGAGAAGTGCATCATCGAATCAAAAACAACATGAATACCATTTTCAGTTTATTGATGATTCAGGCTCATGATCAGGATAACCCAACCGTTAAGCAGATTCTGACCGAATCAGCAAATCGCTTGCAAAGCATGAAAGTCCTGTATGATAAACTGTTTCGATATGAAAGCTATACTGAATTGAATCTAAGGATCTTTATCCCTCAGCTTTTAAAAGATATTCTGGGTACTTTCCATTCAGATACGCCTGTGATTAGCAGTGTCGAGTTAGATGATATTAATCTGCCTTCAGAATATCTGGCACCTTTGGGACTGATCATCAATGAACTGGTCAGTAATTCATTCAAGTATGGTTTTTATTCCCTGAAAGAAAAACATATCAATCTGAGCGCAAGTTTTAAAGATCAACGCATCCTTATGAAATATTCAGATAACGGGCCTGGCTTACCGAAGGACTTTTCAATAGAACAGTCGCCTGGATTTGGAATGCAGCTTATTAAGATGCTAACAGAACAGCTAAATGGTCATTTTAATTATAAAACATGCAAGCAGGCAGAGTTTTGTTTTGAATTTAAAATACCCTAATTTGCCAATCTTATTTTTGAGTTCTTTGAATATTAGCTGATTTTTTTGAAGCGAGTCAGTCTTTTTATGCTTATCACTTCTCGTTTGATATTCTGAAACTCAAAGACAATCTGTCTGATATGGAATATGCCTACCGGTTGAGTTCAAGTATATGCTACGTAGTGTTTAAGATAAAGCACTTGAAAAAAGTCGCTACTAAGATTGCAGAGGCTCAAAATAGTTGAGTCCACTATAAAAAGGGCATGAACCACGAAATACACTAAACACACGAAAAAGGAAGGCTTAAAAATACTGCTTTAAACTACTTTTCTGGATTTTTATACATATTTTTCATTTTAAATTTAACCTTCATCTCATAGATCAGAGTTTTTATAGCAGACTCATAGAGAAATTAAAATCTATTAATTGATGAGCATTTTCCAAGTAATAAATTATTAAAAGAAAGAGAGATACATTAAAAGCTATATATATTGTCTCTGGAAGTAACAACAAAAGTATTGACAGAATTGAAAAGATAGAAAAACTAGTAAAAAGGAGATTAAAAAAATGGATAATATCATAGAAACCTTACAAAAATTTGGACTGACTGAGTATGAGATAAAACTCTATATGACGCTGTTACAGAGAGAAAGCTGCACTGCAGGTGAGTTATCTCAGGCTTCTGGTGTTCCAAGACCTAAAACCTATGAGATTTTAACATCCCTGTGTAACAAAGGACTATGTGCAGAAATTCCTGAAAACATTAAGCAATATACTGCTATTTCTCCTGATATTGCGATCTATTCCATCAAACAAAAAATTAACCAGGAAATGAATCAGAAAATAGAAATGCTTAATTCAGTAGAAAATCTGCTCTTAGATATCTACTCAAACCGCTCTGTATCTGAAAACAATGGTTCAGTCGTGCAGATAATCAGAGATAAACATGCGATCTGGCAAAGTATTCAAGAACTGATCAACAATGCAAAAGAAGAAATTCTTGTCTTTTCAAAAGAACCCTTTATCGTCTCAGTTGGAAAATCTGGAAAAAGTATGAGTCAAATCAGTAAAGATGTCAGGGTACGATCGATTTATGAAGAGAAAGACGTAAACAGAAAAGATTATAAAGAAGGTATCAAAACATTTCTCAGAGAAGGTGAAGAAGCAAAGGTTGCCAGTCAGTTACCTGTAAAGATGACGATTATTGATAATCAGCTTGTATTGTTAATTATCAATGAAAAGCACAATGCAGCGAATGACATTATCGCTATCATAATCAAGCAGACAGATTTGGCGAATACCTTTAAAATCATCTTTGAGTTTTTCTGGATGGGAAGCCAGGATATCAGTCAATATCTGGAAAATCAAGCAGGTAACACTGTTTAAGAATAAACAACCGGAGGACACATGAATCATCATGTCAGATTGGTAAGCATCTTATTGGGTCTTTGCTTACTGATAACAGTGAGTCTTAATGCTCAAAGTTTTGTCGAAATCGGAAATGGTACGACAAATACATCTATGCCAATTTATTCTGCCTGGAATTATGGCTGGTCGAAGCTGATTTACAAACAAAGTGATTTGGGAACAGCTAAAACAATCACACATATCGCATTAAATCAAAGCAATCAATCTACTTTTGCTTTTAATAACCAAAAAGTCTATATGAAACACAGCAATTTAGAAAACCTGAACGGCAATACTGGTTATGAAAATACAACAGGAAATGGCTGGACACAGGTTTATGACGGTATATTTACTTCTCAAAATGGATGGATTATACTGGATATTATAGATTTTGCATATAATGGAACGGATAATCTGCTGATTACCTGGGAAAACAGACATGGTACATCTACATACAGCGGTCCTCAGTTTAACAGTACAAATGCGCCTGAAAATACAACGCTGGTTGCCTGTTTAGGCGGAGATACCGGATTTCCTCAGAGTGGCGGATGGCCTGCTTATCCTCAGGCTTTACCAAACATGAGATTCTACTATGCAAGCCAGGCGCCTGGTAATCCAGATCAACCTATACCTGCAAACAATGCGGTTGCAATTGCGCCTGAAACAAGTTTAAACTGGACTTTTGGCAGCAATACTACATATTATGATTTAAAAATGGGAACAAGCCCTGAAAATATGACTGTAGTCGTTAACAACGCAAGTGTTACAGGAACAAATGGTACTTATCAGC
>JAGOCT010000232.1 GCA_017998585.1 Candidatus Cloacimonadota bacterium
AATAGACCACCAATAAAGAAACCAATACAAAGTACTCCAGCTATTTTAATATCTACAAATCCTGCTTTGTAATACGTATAAGCAGCTAAAAATCCGATAGGAGGAACCATCATAGCGAGTGTTGTACCCTGAGCTTGTTGCTGTGTCATATTGAATAGGAAAACAAGTGCAGGGATCATCACAATTCCACCACCAATACCAATAACGCCACTTAAAATACCAGTTACAAGACCAAGTAGAAGAAGTATGGGCAATTGCATTATAACCCCTTTTGTTTATATTTTTCGATTAAATCCATGAGGGCTTCATTCCATAACTGATATTCTTTTTTTTCTGATAAAACAGAGATCAGTTTAATTTTTTTATTGAGAGAATCTTTAATATAAGTAGTTACACGTCGAAGCGGTTCTTCGTTTTCATCAACTTCTTCGAGCATGATTTTCTGGGCTTTTGTTGAAAATATATTGCCTTGTTGACTTGTTTCTTCAGTGATATTGTTTTCTTGTTTTTCTGTTGTTAAAATTTCTTTCTGTTTTTCTGCTATACTTTCAGATTTTTCCGCATCAACCGTATCTGCTTTATTCACAATCTGTTCAATAACACTTTCCGGATTGCCGTTAATGAAATCATCTTCAGTTAATCTGGTTGGTCGTTTCTTTAATATTCCCATTTTATCCCTCGTATTGTTTTAATTTATCATTTAATTCTTTATAAAACTGCTTCATTTCTTTCACAGCCTTAACGTCAGCGTTGCTGAATTCTATGACTCCTAATCCCTCTGAGACAGAATATTTGTATGAAATACGAGAGTTTAAACGTGATTTTAAAAATTCTATTTCATATTCTGTTTCAAAATCTTTGATTAAAGTTTCAATTTCCTTGGCGATTTTAGTTCCAGGAATAACCATGTTCAAAACGGAAAATACTTTAAGATTGGGTTTGGTCATTTTGGCTTCCTGTAAAATTTCAAAAGTTTGTTGTGAACCCCAGAAATCGTACTGTGAAGGGCATAAGGGAACGATCACAAAATCAGAAGCCATAACAGCACTTCGAAAGATCTTATTATCCCTCCCCCCCACATCGATAATAATATTATCGAAGTTAAACTCGTTAATATCTTTATGAATCGTTGGGGTTAAGATTTGTGTAACGGGAAACTGATGAACAGTTTCATTTTCAGCTCTGAGTCCTCTGAAATCCATGCTTGAGCCTTGCTGATCCGCATCAATTAACAATATCTTTTTTCTGCTTCTGGCAAACATCACAGAGATATTGGTGGCCAGCGTGGTCTTCCCTACTCCGCCTTTTGAATTAACAAATGCGATCACTTTCATATCATCCTCATTCTTTAATGTCTTGTTGACATAATGCTAATCTGTTTTATTTTCTAAATTCAGGTAATTGATCTATAATGTCATCAATTCTTAAGATATTCTCTTCGATATCACTTCGAATCTTTGTCATTGTGACCACTAAATGATTACGATTTAAAGAAGCATCTAAAGATAGATTCATGCTGTACTCTCTGATTTCTTTGAGTGATGGTTCTTCAAAATCCAGTTCAAAAAACTTATTTGAAAATTCTAAAAATTGTTTTGCCTTGTCTTTAAAGGCGATTTGCAAAGATTCAATCCCATCATTTTCAAGGGTACTATGCAGATAATAAATGATTCTTTCTGGATTTTTTGCCTTTTCTGCAGAATAAAGGGCTAAACCAAGTAAATTATTCTGTGAATCTTCACTGACTTCATTTTTTAATAAATAACTGGAAAATAGTTTAATAGACTTTTGATTATAGTAATCAAGCTTACGATAAGGCTCCAGCAACATCATTGATTTAAAAATAAACAAAATGGTATGCTTGAGTCTTATTCGCTTGGTTATATCTAGTTTTTTACTGGTTCCATTTTCGTTCAAGTCAGAATCCTCAGTAAAGTTAGATAAACTATTATTATTTTTTCTTACTAAAGACATAGAATCGCTAGTTACGTTTTCGAGAACAGTTGGAACATTGTACTTTTCAAAGAGAAGACTTAAATCAATAATACTCCCTTTAGGATTATTGTCAGAGACGACTTTAATGAATCCCAGATTGCTTAATTTAGGTATTACCTGGTACACAGTTGCACGTCTGAAATCGTATTTCGTGATCAATTGATTCAATGACATTCTTTCCGATATTTCTTTCATTTCCAAAATCAAACAAACAAGGAAATTCTTTTCTACATTTGATAAGTCTTTGTCAAAAAGAAAGATAGAATTAATCAAATCGAACTTCTGTAATTTATGAATTGAATAATTACTAATTTCGTTATCAGTACTGGTTTCAGTAATGGAACCAGTATCAGAATCGTCTCTTGTTTCGATAACAGAAGGAGTAATGCTTTCAACATGGGGGTTAAAATCAGTTATCTTATTTAAAACAGGAGGTTTAACTGAATTTTCATGAGGACTTGTTACTTTGTCAGAAGTAGTAACGAAATCGCTTACAGGAGATTCAGTTACAGGTGTCACTATCGAACGAGTATCTGCTTGTACGTTATTGCTACTTGTTTCGGGATTGTTAGTGTTAGGTATCTGATTAGTGGATACTAAAATGGAACTACTATCATTATCAAGCCTGCTCAGATCTTCTTCATTATACAAATGATCAAAGCCAGTCTGATTGGTTTTTGTTGTGTTATTTTGATTTTTAAAGCGATTAATAATATCGGACATTTGAGAAAGTGGTTGTTCAGCTTCAGAAATGTCCTGATCATTGATATTAAATTTTGGTGTAGGAATAGTGTAAAGGGTATTACGCCTTTCAAGGTTTTTTTGTTTCAGAAGTGCTCTTTCTTCTTTCGAAGGATCAATCTTCCGAGCCATTTATTCCTTCATTCATCATTTTGTTTTGATAAGCTTCTTCAACATTAAAATCAATAGGAAGACCAATTTTATTCGCTATTTCGCGAGCAAGCTGAAGATATTCTTTGTATGTTCTGGTGTTTTTGTTATATTCAACGATCGTCAGTTTTTTACGTTCGGCATTTTGAATTGAAGCACTGACATGAATTTCAGTAATAAAAACCAGATCACCAAATTGCTTGTATAGCATCTCACGATGTACGTGATGAGATTTATATCTTTCATCCAGCATGTTGACCAAAATACCCAGTAATTTGAGCTTAGGATTGATATTATCCTGGACAGAGGCAATGTTTTTTAAGATCTCAGCAATACCAATGACAGAAAGTCTTGTCAAATTGGTAGGAATAATCACATAATCAGAAGCAAACAAAGCATTTGTTGTAAAGGAAGAAAAATAAGGAGAATTATCAATAATGACAATATCATAGTTTTCACAGTGATTATTGATGAATTTCTTAATACGAAAGTTTCCGTCAATTAAAGTTGAAAGAGATTTCTCTTTAGTTGTACAAAGAAACATGTTGGTAACCACATCGATATTAGGATTTTTAGTTGCCAAAATTATCTCTTTGGAATAAACGGGAATATCCTGATAAATGGATAGAATCGTATCTTTATCGTCGAGCTCTTCTTCAGTATCATAAAAGAAGGATGTAAGACTTGCCTGAGGATCATTATCAATCAGCAGGATCTTGATATTTTGTCTCTCTTTTTGATTCAGTACATAATCACAGGCTTCTGCCAGATTGTAAGACATCGTTGTTTTACCAGTACCGCCTTTATGATTAATCACTGATATGATGACAGGTTTTTTCATATTCACTCCTTTTATACCATATACAAGGCAAAATATATAATAATAGCTTGTATATGTCAAGAGAAATTTTTAAAAAATGTAAGCAGGTATGAAAAACGCACTGATATAGCCAATAATCAAGATATACATAGGTTTTTGAGTTTGTATGTATATACTTCAAAAAAACATATAATCATAAATGAGAAAAAATATGATAAGATATTATTTAAAATATTGAAAATTAGTAATTTACTTCTATTACAAAAAATAGAAAAAAGTGCTAACATACTACAAAAAAAGGATATAGTTAAATATAATTGTAATAATAATTATTTAAAAAGAAATGCTAAAATATTGAAATACAAGTAGTAAGCATTGTTTAAAAATATACTCTATGATAAATTGCCAAAAAAAG
>JAGOCT010000233.1 GCA_017998585.1 Candidatus Cloacimonadota bacterium
AGCAAGAGATTCAAACTGATTTTATACAATCTTATGATTTAAATAAAGTTACTTACCAGGAGTTAATCAGCGTTAAAGGGATTGGACCCAAAAAAGCTCAGGCAATATTGGATTATCAAAAAACAGAGTCATTTAAAAAAGTAGAAGATCTGATGGAAATCAAAGGGATTGGAGAAAAGACTCTAAAGTCTTTAAGTCCTTATTTTTATGTTGTTATTAACCAACAGAAAGTCTATGCTGATTCGCTATATCAAAACAATCAAAAAAGTGTTCATTCATCTACTAAAATGAATATTTTAATAGCTGATATCGATGAGTTAATGCAGATAAAGGGCATTGGCAAGAAAAAAGCCCAGGCAATTATTCAATATCGTTCAACAAATCAAATTCAGAGTCTGGATGATTTATTAAATGTTAAAGGAATTGGACCTAAACTTCTTGAAAACATAAAAGCTTCTGCATTTATTGCAGGGGATACCCGATCATCGACAACGAGCCATCCCCAAATATCCTCTGATATAGAAAAGATTAATATCAATACAGCCAATATAACGGAATTGTGTACGCTTAAGGGTATTGGTACCAAAAAAGCAGAAGCCATTATTGATTATCGTATGAAAAACGGATCATTCAAATCCATAGATGACTTACTCAATATAAAGGGTATTGGCAAAAAGAATCTGGAGAATCTGAAACCTTATATTTACCTTGGAGAATCTGATGAACAAAAGCAATAACAAAATACCGCCCACGATAACGCTCGCTCAACTTTATGAGGCTCAACAGCAGTATTTTGATGCCTATATGATTTACAAAAAAATTTATGAAAACAATGCAGATGAAAGCATATTGGAGAGAATGGATAAAAGTAAGAGTAAAATATTTATTGATCCAAATATGCAATATCATGCGATAATTGAAAGCATTTTCACTCCTGAAGACAAAGCCCTTTTTAAGATTCTGCCTGATGAAAACTATCTAGATTATCAGAAATCTCTCAAGGATGAGGTTGAAGAAACTGAATTTGTAGAAGAAGAATTTGAAGAAGATGAATATGACATGAGTGAGGCTGAGGAGATCGAAGAGATTTATAATCCGACAGATCTTCCCCCATTCGAAGAATTTACTACAGGGCTCCCTGAAACGGATGATAGTGTTGAAAACCATTTTTCAGATTTAAGTGTATTAGACTCAATTAATGAAAGCAAATCAAATGCATTAAGTATTTCTGATTTCTGCATGTATCTAAACAAAACCTTTGGATCAGATAAAAAAGTAGCTGATTTGACGCTGAGTGATTTATTAAAAATATTTGACAAAATTAAAAAATCTTAAGGAAAATCTATGTCTGCTAAAGATAAAGAATATAATAAATTATGTGAAACCTGTGTGAAAGAGTGTAAACAACCCTATAAGGCAGTTTTAATCTCATGTCCAAACTACAAAAAAAAACCGAAACAACTGGAATTTAAATTTAAATTTAAGAAGATGAGCTGAAAGGAAAATCATGGTTGAATTTTATCAAATTAAACTAGAGAATGTGGAGTATTTGCCCTCAATGCCAACAGTTCTTAATAAACTGCTGGAAGTGTTAAACGACAACTCAATCTCAAATAAGGAGATTGCGAAGATTATCTCATTGGACTCATCCATATCAGCAAAAATATTATCCATTGCTAACAGTGCATTGTTTGGTGGAACAACTCAAATTACAGACATTAGTCTGGCGGTTACCAGATTGGGTCGTATTGACGTTAAGACGATTGCCATGACCTTGTTTGTATCGAATATGCTGAAACGCTTTAAACTCAAAAATATCAATATCGAACATTATTGGAAGCATAATCTGGCTGTCGCTTTTCTTTCCAGAAGACTGACTCAATACCTGAAAAATCATTATGATTTTGCTGAAGAACAAAGAACGATGATTTACTTGTCTGGTCTTTTTCATGATATTGGCTATATTTTATTCGATCAGATCAATCCAGATGTTTTTCAGTTAATAAAGAATAAAGCGAGTGAAGCTCATGAACCATTTATTGAACTGGAAAAAATCATCATCCATACCACTCATGCACAAGAAGGTGCTGAATTGTTAAAACATTGGAATTTACCAGAAATAATGGTTGAAACTGTTCGTTATCATCATGAACCATCTGCCATTGAAGATCCCTTAGTTCAACAATATGCACGGATAATCAACATGGCTGATTATTTTGCCAATATGTTTGATGTGACCACTATCTCTGAACTGGATAATGAAGTCCTTTCTGAAACTATTTGGAATTGCTTTGAGTTTTCTGAATATGATACAGAAAAGTATACTCTGTTTAAAAATGAACTGGCTAGCCAGACCAGACTGTTTATTTCATTTTCAGAACTGGCGCTTACTTTATAAAATATGAGAATTATCGCAGGTACTTATAAAGGACGTGAAATTGTCAGCATTGCCGGCAATTCAACTCGTCCAACCACCAGTTTCAATCGTGAACTGATTTTCTCAACACTCTTTGATGTGGAAGAAATGAGTGTCTTAGACTTGTTTGCTGGTAGTGGCGCATTGGCTTTTGAAGCAATATCCAGAGGTGCTAAAGATGCATGCCTGGTGGATATGAGTGAAAAAGCGGTTAAAGCCATTTTACATAATGCTCAAAAACTCGATTGTAAAGACAAAATCCAGTTACAGAAAATGAAGGTCGAACTGTATTTAAAGAAAACAGAGCGTAGATTTGATTTGATATTAGTTGATCCGCCATACAATAAAAATTGTGTAAATCCTATTCTGAAAAGCATTTTTGAAAGAGATTTGCTGAATGACGAAGGGATTATAGTGATGGAGCACAGTATCGAAGAAAAGATCAATGAAGAATTTAAACCATTTATTAACAAACAAAAGCGAAATGGAAAAACAGTCATTACTTTTTTTGAAAAGTTGTAACGCAAGCTACCAGCTTGTGTAGTTGTAACGCAAGCTACCAGCTTGTGTAGTTGTAACGCAAGCTACCAGCTTGTGTAGTTGTAACGCAAGCTACCAGCTTGCGAAAATAGAGTGAATTTGACAAGCAGGTTGCTTGTTCTACAACAGCTTGTGTAGTTGTAATGCAAGCTACCAGCTTGCGAAAATAGAGTGATTTTAACAAGCAGGTTGCTTGTTCTACAACAGCTTGTGTAGTTGTAACGCAAGCTACCAGCTTGTGTAGATAGAGTGATTTTAACAAGCAGGTTGCTTGTCCTACAACAGCTTGCGAAAATAGAGTGATTTTGACAAGCAGGTTGCTTGTTCTACAACAGCTTGCGAAAATAGAGTGAATTTGACAAGCAGGTTGCTTGTCCTACAACAGCTTGCGAAAATAGAGTGATTTTAACAAGCAGGTTGCTTGTTCTACAACAGCTTGTGTAGATAGAGTGATTTTAACAAGCAGGTTGCTTGTCCTACAACAGCTTGCGAATATACTACAAACAAGATGTTTGTAGAACAGATGATTTTAAGGAGAGACCATGAAAATATACAATACAATGACCAGACAAAAAGATGAGTTTAAACCTGTAACAGAAGGCAAGATTAATATGTATGCCTGCGGACCAACCGTTTATAATTATTTCCATATTGGAAATGCCCGTCCTTTCTTATTTTTTGATGTGGTCAGAAGATATTTTAAATATTTAGGATATGAAGTGACTTATGTTCAGAATATTACAGATATTGATGACAAAATTATAGATCAGGCAAACCAGGAAAATTCTACTTTTCATGAGATTGCCAAAAGATATACAGAAGCCTTTTTTGATGATCTTAAATTGTTAAATGTAAACTATGCTGATTATAATCCAAAAGCGACAGAATATATCAAAGAAATGATTGATTTGATAGATGAACTGGTTCAAAAAGGCCATGCTTATGAATCAAACGGTGATGTATATTTTGCAGTTGAATCTGTGAGTGCTTATGGAAAACTTTCTGGTAAAAATCTGGAAGATCTTAAGGCTGGTGCGCGTGTGGAAGCCAATACACAGAAGAAAAATCCGGCAGACTTTACACTTTGGAAAAAAGCCAAAGAAGGCGAACCCAAATGGGATAGCCCCTGGGGTGCAGGTCGTCCGGGCTGGCATACCG
>JAGOCT010000234.1 GCA_017998585.1 Candidatus Cloacimonadota bacterium
TTATTATGGGGTACACAAAACCAGGGGGGTATAATAGGTTCAGGGGAAAGTCTTATTCAAAGCATTGGCAGCAAACCCTTCGATTATATTTTTGACAATATTTATCAGCATCTGATGGCAAGCATGTTTTCTCTTCTGGCTTTTTTTATTGCTTCTGCAGCTTACCGTGCTTTTATTGCAAGAACACTTGAATCCAGCCTTTTACTGATATCAGCTATTTTTGTTATGCTTGGCAATACAAGTATAGGAACAAGTCTGACGTCATTTTTACCAGAAAATTTAAAATTTTTACATCTTCCTACAATTAGTGCTTTCATTATGGACTATCCAAATCTTGCCGGCCAAAGAGCCATTATGATTGGTGCAGGACTTGGTATTATTGGCAGTTCTCTGAGAATTATTCTGGGAATTGAAAGATCGTGGCTTGGAGGAAAAAAATGAAAATCACTACAATTGACAGAAGATGGATATTTCTCTTTATCTTGATTGGTGTTGGATTACCCTTGATGTTACCACTTGGTTTTAAACTCGAAGTAACTCCAAATGTGCAAACTGTATATAATCTCATTGAATCAACTCCTGAAAATAAGGTTGTATTGCTTTCATTTGATTATGATCCGGCAAGCAAGCCAGAATTACATCCAATGGCTTTCGGAATTATAAAGCATGCTATTGACCGTAAACAAAAAGTAGCGTGTCTGGCTTTATGGCCTATGGGCAGTCAAATGGTTGACGACGTTTATCAGAACCTTAAAAAGGAAATGCCAGACATTGAATATGGGCGTAATTTTATTAATCTTGGTTATAAAGCAGGAGGTATTGTAACGATACAGGCAATGGGTAAAAATTTAAAAAATGTTTTCCCATCTGATGCAAATGGTACGCCAATTACAAATTATTCTATCTTAAATTCAATCCACACCTTAAAAGATTTTGCATGGATATGCTCTTTTTCAGCAGGAACTCCTGGCTTAAAAGAATGGATTATGGTTGCAAAAGATAAGTACAACATCTCTGTAACTGGTGGTACAACCGCAGTTAGTACTCCAGGATTTCTCCCCTATCTCAATGATCAAAATCAGCTGACTGGTTTATTGGGTGGTCTAAAAAATGCAGCTGAATATGAATTTTTAATTCAAAGAAAAGGAACAGCTACTGCCGGGATGGATGCCCAATCTGTAGCACATATTATCATCATAGCATTTATTGTTCTCGGAAACGTAGCCTTCTTTGTCAGTAAAAAAAGAAAAAAGGATTAGATTATGATACAATTCTGGACGATGTTAGGATTATGGTTAGGTGCATTAAGCACACTGGCTATCTGGAGCTTTTTATATAAAGACAATCCGTTTTATAAAATTGCTGAACAGATATTTGTTGGCGTATCTGCCGCCTACTGGCTGATTTACACGATTTATAATATTTTGATTCCTAATCTTTTTTCAAAAATATTAACTGACCCTTTAGCAAACTGGATATATTTTATACCAGGTATTTTAGGAATTATGATGTTGTTACGTATCATACCAAAATTTGAAAAGTTGAGTTTTTATCCTTTATCATTGCTGATTGGGACAACTGCAGGAATCAGTTTACTCCGTTTTTTAAAATCAGATGTCCTATCACAAACAACTGCAACGATGCTCAATCCATTTTCATCAGGTAATTTAGCAGTAATTATCGGTCAATTTATTATCATAATTGGCACAATTACTGGATTAGTCTATTTTTATTTCAGTAAAAAACACAAAGGATTTATTGGGTATAATGCTCGACTCGGCATCATTTTTCTGATGATCAGTTTTGGTGCATCATTTGGCTATACAGTCATGGCACGTATATCCCTGTTAATCGGGAGACTTCAGTTTTTACTTGGTGATTGCCTTAATTTGATTAAGTAAATGATACCCTGTATTCATTTCATTTTTTTTGAGGTATTTACAAACAAATCTCATAATTAGTCTACTCATATCATTTTCTGATAACGGTTTTTCATTAAAATAATTCTCAATCCAGAAAAATAACTTGACAGATAAAACAAATCCAGAAATTAATTTCAATTATGGAAGATTTTAAGAATATGTATCAAAATATCAGATTCTGTGTAAAATGCGGAGCAGAACTGATAATTAAAGATGACCGTGAAAACAAGGAAAGACCGCATTGTGAAAATTGTGGATGGATTTATTATAAAAATCCAATTCCTGCAGCAGCCTGTGTGGTAATTAATGAACAAAATGAGCTGCTTCTGGTAAAACGTAAATTTGAGCCAAAAGCATTGGAATGGGCTTTACCCAGTGGTTATATCGAAATATGGCAAACGCCCGATGAATGTGCTGTTGAAGAGTTAAGAGAAGAAACCGGTCTAATAGGTGAAGTAAGTACCTTCATTGATTATTATACCGGATTTTCACCATTTTATATCAGGGTTCTATCATTCGGTTTTGTTATGAAAATTACCGGAGGAGAACTTAAAGCCGGAGATGATGCTTTGGAAGCGAAGTTCTTTAAGCAGGAGGCACTTCCGCCTATCTGCTTCTGGTCTCATCAGCATTTTTTAAGAAAAATAAACTACATAAAATAAATTGAGGACATTATGGAATTAAACAAACATTATTCAGCAAATGAAATTGAAAAAAAATGGTACAGCTTCTGGCTTGAAAATGGTCATTTTAAAGCTAAAAAAGACCCTGATAAAAAGCCTTTTACTGTACTGATTCCTCCTCCAAACGTTACTGGTATTCTGCACATGGGTCATGTGCTTAACAATACATTACAGGATGTGGCTGTTCGTTATCACAGAATGAATCAAGAACCTACACTCTGGATTCCAGGCACTGATCATGCCGGTATTGCCACTCAAAATATGGTAGAAAAAGACCTTGCAAAACAAGGGAAAAACAGACATGATGTCGGTCGTGAAGAATTGATAAAACTGATCTGGAAATGGAAAGAAGAAAAAGGCGGACATATCATTGAACAGCTTAAGCAGCTTGGCGCTTCCTGTGACTGGTCACATGAGCGTTTTACGATGGATGAAGGTCTGTCAAAAGCAGTTAAAGAAGTATTTGTTCATCTATACAAAAAAGACCTGATTTACAAAGGAAAATACATTATCAACTGGTGTCCCCGTTGTATTACGGCGCTGGCTAATGATGAAGTGGAGTACGCTGATGAACAGGGGAAACTCTGGCATATTAAATATCCTTATGAAGATGGAACAGGCTATCTTGTTGTTGCTACAACACGTCCTGAAACAATGCTCGGAGACGTGGCAGTTGCCGTTCACCCTGGTGATGAACGTTATCAAAACCTCATAGGCAAAAATGTTATTTTGCCGGTTGCTAATCGTCCAATCCCGGTGATTGCTGATGAATATGTGGAAAAAGAATTCGGAACAGGCTGTGTAAAGATTACACCTGCTCATGATCCGAACGATTTTGAAGTGGGTAACCGTCATGGCTTGACTCCGATGACAGTTATGGATGAACAGGCAAGAATGAATGAACTTGCCGGCAGTGAGTTTAAAGGTCTCGACAGGTTTGAATGTAGAAAAAAACTGCTTGAACAGCTTGAAAAGGAGAATCTGCTGGTTAAAACCGATAACCACGATCATTCAGTAGGTCATTGTTACCGTTGTGATACCGTGATTGAACCCTATCTTTCCGATCAATGGTTTGTCAGAATGAAACCTTTGGCAAAAAGAGCCATAGAAGTTGTTGAAAATGGTCAGATTTCTTTCTATCCGGAACGTTGGACAAAAGTGTATATGCACTGGATGAATAATATCCGTGACTGGTGTATTTCCCGTCAGATTTGGTGGGGTCACCGCATTCCAGCCTATTATTGTCTGGAATGTAATGAGATGATTGTAAGTTCTGAAACACCACATGAATGTCCAAAATGTAAACATACACAGTTTAGACAGGATGAAGATGTGCTTGACACCTGGTTTTCTTCATGGTTATGGCCATTTTCAACCATGGGCTGGCCGGAAGAGACTGAAGACCTTAAATATTTCCTGCCAACCAAACTGCTGATTACAGCCCCTGAAATCATTTATCTCTGGGTTGCCCGTATGATTATGGCAACGCTTGAATTTAAAGATATGAT
>JAGOCT010000235.1 GCA_017998585.1 Candidatus Cloacimonadota bacterium
GTCTATTGAAAGCAAATAATTCATCATTTGACCAAAACCTCCAAAAATACCCCTCCCCGTAGAGACGGCCAATCAGGCCGTCTCTACGGTTTTTATCTAAAATCAGTTTCACTTATGTAGAGGGGTGTCACAGAGTGACGGGGTGGCAGGTTTTTCTTAAACGACCAGGATGGTCGTTCTACAAATTATTGTTTACCAGTGATTACATTCTCTGGTGTACGTAAGCCGTTAGTTTACCCAGGCAATTGACATAAGACCCGAGTTCATTGTCATACCAGCCAAATATTTTAGCATGGGTAACCGGCAGATTGATATCGCTGTTTTTATCCAAGCCGAGGGATTTTAACTGTTTAACCGGCAATTTCAAAAATCCGGTTCGTGTATGAGTTTCAAACCCTTCTATAACGCAGGCAGCGGGTGTTCCGATCAGATCTGTGGAGACATTTTGTCTTTCAGAAAAGAGGAGGAGGTCTTTTTGTTTACCCTCTGCAGCCATTTTATAAATGGAATTTAAATACTGTCTGTTGATAATTGCTTCTTTATTTTCATTGAGATGACTGTGGAAAGTGATATTGAGCGTAATTAAGGAAACCGTTGCTGTGGGAATTCTGACAGAATCTGCCATAAATCCGATATTTTTAATCGGAGGCAAAACATGTTCCAGGGCTTTAGCCGCTCCGGTAGTTGAGAGAATAATATTGTTCATAACCGCTCTGGTTTTTCTTAAATCACTGGCAGCGGCTTTAGGTACAGAATCGAGAATACTCTGGGTGTTGGTCATTGAATGAATGGTTGACATAGAAGCAGTCACAATATCAGAGGTGTATTCATCATCGAGCAGAGGTTTCATCATGTGAGCCAGACCGGTGGTGGTACAGGATGCGGCAGAAATCAGCAGATGTCGTGCAGGATCAAAATTCAGATGATTGATGCCATAGACAAACATACCGGCATCGTCAGGAATCTTACGTCCGGATTCAGAAATCTTGAAAGGTGCAGAGAGAATAACTTTTTCAGCACCGGCGTCGAGATGACCTCTTAGTGAGCCTTTGGGATTATCCGCCTGGGCACATGGATCGACAAATGTACCTGTACAATCAAGCATCAGGCGAACCCCTTCATTTGCCCAGTTAATATCACGGGGATTTCTGGCTTTTCTGAGGATTTTGATCTTTTTGCCATTTACTGAAATAAGAGGGATTTCATGATTCAATACCTGAATATCCACTTTTTTCCCGTTGTACCCATTTAAAAACCGATGAATATTACCATAAGTACTATCTGTTTCGATCACCTGTAAAAGGTCATCGAGTGTTTTTCCGACTTCTCTGCCGACGTTGATGACAAATCCGTCAAAATAGTTCATCTGAAGATGATTCCAAAGACTGAGTTTTCCGATTCTTCCCAGTCCGTTAATACCAAGCACCTTTCCTGTCAGTACGTTTTCCATGACAATCTCCTTTTATTATTTATTTGAGTATTATTATTTTTCAATGGTTTCCTCAGTCTGAATGGTGTCAAAATGGCGATTCCAGATATATCCGCTGAGCGGATCGATGGCCAGATTATCGCCTGTTTGAATACAAATTTCACCAAAATAACATTTTTTCTCTATTTCAAACACTTTCAGACTCCGGCAATTAACAATCCCTGTTTTACCGAGACGAACAGCAGTAACTGCGGCATGAGAACTAATCCCGCCACGACCGGTAATCAGACCTTCGCTTTCAAAGATCATTGGCATATCATCCGGTACAGTGTCCGGTCTGACAAGAATGCGTGGTATATTGGGGAACTGCTTCTTTAACATGATCAAATCCTGCATATCAAATGCCACCTTGCCATTGATCACATTTTGTCCAATCCCGGTTCCCTGAGATACAGGATGTTGTTTCAGAGTATTTTTAAAACGAATCAGGCGAATGGGCTTTTGAATGACCTGATTTCGGATTTGCAGAATATGCAGGTCATGAGCTTCAGCAGATTCAAAGGTAAACTCAATTTCCTGGTGGTTAAAGCCATAAGATTCCAGCAATAAGCAGGCATAATGTTGAAGTCTTTCATATATTTTGGGAAATTTTAACTCCAGAGAGCTCTCCAGTTCCTCTTTTTTATGCGTATGAAACTGATTTTTGGAAACAGGGAGTGTATTCACCAGACCGCCCACAATATCTTCTCCCTGACTACAGAGGGTATAATCGCCATTAAGCTGAATGCCGGAAGCTTTGAAAGCCGGATTATGAGTAAATACCACACCGGAACCGGATTCCAGGCTGATATTCCCAAATGCCATTTTTTGCAAAATAACAGCTGTCCCCCACTCATCGGCAATCTCCATCTGCTTTCTGTACAAAATCGCCCGATCTGTATCCCAGGAATGAATGACATTTCTAAGGGCAACCCGCACCTGTTTGTATAAATCCTGTTCAAAACAGACCTGATGATCTGCAAGAACTGTTTTGTAGGCAAAAGCGATTTCGCGCATCTGCTGAGGGGTAAATTCTATCTTGAGCTGTACAGAATAACGATGCTTAAAATCTAAAATTAATTGATCAAATACATCGCGATTGATACCAAATGCCATACCCCAGCTTTGTAAAAGCCGTCTGTAACAATCCCAGGCAGTCCAGTGAAAATTCGGTTTTTGGCTCAGGCTTTCTGTCAGTTCATCATTCATGCCGATATTGAGGAAAGTATTCATTGCTCCGGGCATTGACAAGGGAGCCCCTGAACGAACAGACAGCAGAAGGGGATTTTGCGGGTCTCCAAATTTCTGCGGATATTTCTTTTCCAATATCTCAATGTTTCGACAAATCATCTGATCAATTTCTTTTGACATTGCACTGTGTTTTAAAAACGCTTCACGATAACGGAATAACTCAGTTGTAAAAACAAATCCTTTTGGCACAGGGAAATTCCGGCTGATAATCTGCTTTAGAAAATAAGCTTTTGCACCCAGAAAAGCCTGATTATCGAGGCGGTTATTCTTTTCATCGAGATGCGTCAGCAGTTTTTCTGTGTCAAAGTGCATCACCATATTGATGATATTTTCCGGCAGTGTCTGTTGCATCGTATTGATCGCATCAATGACCGAAGCGATAAACTGATCCAGCGTCTGAATGATAAAGGCTGAACTGATTAAATCACGGTAGAATTGTTCGGTTTTTTTATGATAAAAGAGTTTATAATCTTTTTCCAATGTTTGTTTACGGAACATGGCAGGCATCATTTCTTTCAGCACAGGGTCAAAATTGCGAAAGAAAAACTCATTGATGATCTCTTTTACACCTTCCTGCATGAACTGAAAGATGTTTTTATACTGTTCAATTGAGAAAGATCCTGAGCTTAAACTGAATTTCAGCATTTTCAGATTGGACGCAAACGTTTCATTTTCCACGCCATCGGCAATAAGTCCTTCATTGATCAGTTCAAGAATCTTATAGATTCTTTTAAGTGTACCGGCTGTAACATATTCCAGAGGAAGCTGGTTGATCAGGTTTGAGATAAATACGGAAGCTGTTTGTTCCAGACGAAGTGAGAGACCCAGCGCATCAAATTTATTTTCAAAATAACGCCCGTACATGGAAGGGATTCCGGCCGCCACATGACGTTTGTAGTAGATTTCTTCTCTTCCTTCTGTCAGTTCCGGATTAAGAATGATCTTTTTTAGATGAGTCATCATGCGTATGATCAGACTTAGGATATGTGCATAATCTTTTTTGGTCAGAGCCAGTTTTAAGGCGTTTATATCCTCATCTTTAATAAACAGATGCTTTCTCAACACATCGCACAATTCACCACTGTCAAAGGCATATTTCATTTTCAAAAGCTGATGGATTCTGATCAGATAAAAGATTCGTTTTTTAGAAAGACTGTCAGCCGGAATATTTTCAGTTTTTTTGAGTTTCTCCTGATTAAAGTCCAAAACCTCGCGTGCCGAACACTGAAATTCTGATTTTATCTGTTGCAGATATTGATGAGTGTCCTGATCTTCGTCAGTAAGTTTTGCCTGCTGAATGACATGTTCAGGATAAGCCTCTGTCAGTACTTCGAAAGAGAGTTTATCCCAAAAATCTATAATC
>JAGOCT010000236.1 GCA_017998585.1 Candidatus Cloacimonadota bacterium
TTATTCCCACTCAATGGTCGCAGGTGGCTTGGAGCTGATATCATAGCAGACTCTGTTAATCCCTTTGACTTCATTGATAATACGTGAAGATACTTTTTTGAGGAAGTCGTATGGCAGTTCAGCCCAGTCAGCAGTCATACCATCGACTGATGTAACTGCTCTGAGCGCACAGACCTGGTCATAGGTTCTTTCATCACCCATGACACCGACTGTATGGATTGGCAAAAGAACAGAGAATGCCTGCCAAACCTGCTCGTAAAGGCCTGATGTTTTAAGCTCTTCAATAAATATCGCATCAATATCCTGTAAGAGATTTACTTTTTCAGTCGTGATTTCACCGATGATTCTGATTGCCAGACCAGGACCCGGGAATGGATGTCTTTGAACCATCAAATGTGGTAAACCCAGCTTTTCACCAACTGTTCTGACTTCATCTTTAAAGAGTTCTCTGAGTGGTTCGAGCAGTTTCAGATTCATTTTTTCAGGCAGACCACCTACATTGTGATGTGATTTAATGGTTGCAGAAGGTCCTTTGAAAGAAACAGACTCAATGACATCCGGATAAAGCGTTCCCTGAGCCAGCCATCTGGCGTTTGCATATTTTTTAGCCTCTGCTTCAAATATTTCAACAAATGTAGCCCCGATAATCTTGCGCTTGAGTTCTGGGTCGCTTACTCCATTTAACTTGCCTAAAAACTCGTTTTCTGCATGAATGGTAATCAACTTCATCCCAAATTCATTATTAAAGAAAGTCTCCACCTCATCTACTTCATTTTTTCTGAGTAACCCGGTATTGACAAAGATTGGGATTAACTGATCTCCAATTGCCTTATAGATGAGGGCTGCTGCAACAGAAGAATCTACTCCGCCACTTAAGCCAAGAATGACCTGATCATTTCCGACTTGTTGTCTGATATGTTCAATAGAATAATCAATAAAAGAAACAGGTGTCCAGTCTCTGTTGAATCCGGCAATCTGAATCAGGAAGTTTTCAATCATCTTATTGCCGTTGAGAGAATGAACGACTTCCGGATGGAACTGCAAGGCAAAGAGATGTTTAGACTCGTGAGCGATTGCGGCATAAGGTGAATTTTCAGAGTGAGCAATCTGATGAAAGCCTTCCGGAATACTTGCTACCGCATCTCCATGACTCATCCAGACCTGCTCTTCAGCGTCTAATCCTTTGAATATATGGTCGTGATTATCTAATTTGATTTTGGCATAGCCGTATTCTTTTTTATCAAATTTTTCTACTTTACCACCTAGCAAAGTAACCATTAACTGCATCCCATAACATATACCCAGTACTGGCAAGGAACCATCCAACAGTCTGATATCAATCTTTGGGGCATCTTCACGGTAAACACTGAAAGGACTACCGGAGAGAATAATCGCTTTTGGCTGTTTTGCCAGGATTTCATCGTAGGAAATCGTACAAGGTACAATTTCACAGTAAATCTGTAATTTTCTTATCTCTTTGGCAATCAATTGCGTGTATTGAGAGCCAAAATCGAGAATCAAAGCCAGTTCATGCATAGATGAACCCTCCCTTATTTATCTTATTTTTTCTAATTTTTCCATCACATCGGCGACATCTTCTCCATTTCCCATGGTAAAGAAATGTATTCCAGGTGAACCGTAATCCAGTAACTTTTTGCAGAGATTTGCCATAAAATTGATTCCAGCATCGTGAGCTTCCAGGCTGTTTTCTGCTTTATCCATAGCGATAATCAAATCATCGGGCATGTTTAAATGAAAGTTTTGGGCAAAGCGTCTGACCTGTTTCTTTTTGGTGATTGGTTTTAAGCCTGGAATAATAGGGATAGTAATACCTGCTTTTCTGCACATTTTTTCCCATTTAACAAAGCGATCGAAATCGAAAAACATTTGGGTAACGATATAATCTGCTCCGGCATCAACCTTTTCTTTTAACCATGCCACATCCTCTTCAAGAGAGATTGCTGTATGGTGCTTTTCCGGATAACCTGCTACACCGGTGCAAAAATCAATTGGTTCATCCGGGCAAAGGGCATGCAGGTAATGGCTTTCTTTCATGGCTTTGATCTGACTGACCAGTTCGCCAGCATTTGCATGACCGAATTGTTCAGGTATAAAATGTTCCTGCCCTTTTCGTGGATCTCCACGTAAAGCCAGCACATTTTCAATTCCCAGAAACATCAGATCAAAAAGCGCATCTTCCGTATCCATCCGGTTAAATCCACCACATATCAGATGAGGCACGACTTCTATATTGTATTTGTATTTAATTGCAGAGCATACACCTACTGTACTGGCATGTTTTTGATAGATGACTTTGGTGGGAATGCCATCAATTTCTTCCATAGAGACAGCCTGCTGATGATAGGTGATGTTGATGAAACGGGGATTGTAACGCTTGATTCTGTCAATCACATGAAAAATCTGTTCGATGGATTTTATCTTTAAAGGTGGTGTTATCTCTAAAGAATAAAAAGGTTCCTTCTGAGATTTAATCAAATCAGTAACTTTCATTTTGACCTTTCCTGAAGTCTGTTATATTATTTTCTAAACCACAAAATACACTAAAAACACGAAACATTCGCTTTGCGGAAATATCACAAATTGCTATTGTTGCAGTTGTCATACAATCCAGATGTTTGTTGTAATCGGGTTTATTCACAGACAAATCCTCTATAAAAAAAGCGGGCACAAAAGCCCGCTATAATCATTTAGCATTTTGACCAGCCACAAGAATTACATTTCATACAACCTTCTGCGAATTCAATCGCTGATCCACAATCCGGGCAAGTAGCACTCATTTTGCCGGCAGAGATGATCGTAGCAACTTTTTCTGGTGCTTTGATATTTTCAGGTAAGGCACCTTCTTTTTGAATTTGCAGATAAGTTTCCAGAGAGTAAGCAATGGCATCAGCACAGGATGTTATCAGTTTGCCTTTGTTCCACATAGGGGAGAGACAACGGATACTTTTCAACTGACGGATAATGGATTCGAGCTTTACATTTGCACGAAGAGAAAGAGATGCCAGGCGGGCAAGCGCTTCAAGCTGGGCAGAGGCACAACCGCCTACTTTGCCCATCTGGGTAAATATTTCGCAAGGACCATTTTCATCTGAATTGATGGTAACATAGAGATGACCACAGCCGGTTTCTATTCTTTGGGTGATGCCCATGGTGATTTCCGGTCTATTTCTGGGGGCGACTCTATGAATTGTATCTTTCTTTTCCTCATTGGTTTTGGATCCGACATGAAGTACCTGGTTTTCACGTGAGCCGTCACGATAAACCGTTACCCCTTTACAACCGAGATTCCAGGCAGACTCAAAGGCAATACGAATATCTTCTTTAGTTGCTGTACGAGGGAAATTAATCGTTTTGGAAACGGCATTATCTGTATATTTCTGGAAAGCAGCCTGCATTTTGATATGCCATTCAGGACTGATATCATGAGAAGTCACATATACTCGTTTTAAATTTTCTGGCAGATTGAGGTCATGTAAAGAACCGCTTTCTGCTACTTTTTCCATGAGTTCATTGGAGTAGAGACCTTGTCTTCTGATTTCTTCTTCAAACCATGGATTGATATAATAAAGTTTTTCCCCATCTAATACCTGCTTAATATAAACCAGAGAGAACTGAGGTTCGATTCCGCCAGATGAGTTTAAAATCATACTAATTGTACCGGTTGGTGCAATAGTAGAGACAGTTGCATTACGAATACCATGTTGTTTGATTTGCTGAGCCAGAGATGTCCAGTCAAGTTTGCCGTTTTCACGAAGTAACTCACCTTTTTCGTAAATACTGCCTTTGAAGTTTGGAAATGAGCCTTTGACTTTAGCCATTTCCATTGATTTATATTTTCCATGATAATCGATAAATTCCATGATTTCTTCAGCCAGATCAACTGCTTGCTGGCTGTCATAAGGGATATTCAGGCGGAACAGAATATCAGCCCAACCCATGATGCCAAGTCCGATTTTACGGTTTCCTTTGACCATCTCATCAATTTCAGGTAATGGGAAATGTGAACGATCAATGACTTCATCGAGAAACTCAACGCTGTCCTGAAT
>JAGOCT010000237.1 GCA_017998585.1 Candidatus Cloacimonadota bacterium
CATAGAGTGATTTTCTCATCCCATCAGGCATTTGATCCACAAAACAGAAAATACACTGATTAATACATTCTTTACATTCAGGTGCTTTAAAGGACAATCCAAAGCTATCCAAAAAGGAATATTGGTACGATACTGTTTGTCTTTCCACTTCGGGATTTTGATATTCTATTTCTAAAAAACCATCTTCTATCAGATAATAATAATCCAGTATATCTTCCAAATGTCTGCCATTAATTGAATAAAGGACAGCACCATTTTTTATTCCAACTGATTCTGCCGGTGAACCAGGCTCAACTGCTATCACATGTAAAGGCATTTTATCTCCATCGTATCTTCTTCTGTTGCATCATACTAAAACAAGGTTCTTTCGTCAACTGATTTATTATTTTATGGAATTCTCTTGACATAAACATAACGCATTATCTCTTTGATTTAAAAATAATTATTAAAAATAGAGGTTGTCATGAATTTATCTAAGAGAGCACAAGAAATACAAGCTTCTCCCATTCGTAAACTGATGCCATATGCCATTGAGGCAAAGAAAAAAGGCATTCATGTCTATCATCTCAATATTGGTCAGCCTGATATTGAAACCCCTCAGGAAATGTTAAACGTTTATCACCATTTTGATGACAAAGTATTAGCATACGGTCCTTCCCAGGGTGTCGATGCTTATCGTAAATCTCTGGTAAAATACTATCAGAAACATCATATTCACTTACATGAAGATGAAATCATCGTTACGACTGCCGGTTCAGAGGCTATTATTTTTGCCATGATGGTCACCTGTAATGCAGGAGATGAGATTATTGTTCCAGAACCTTTCTATACCAATTATAATGGTTTTGCTACAATGGCTGGAGTTCATTTAGTTCCGCTGACCACTTATGCTGAAACCGGTTTTGCTTTACCAGAACGAGATAAAATAGAAGCGGTTATTACAGAAAAAACCAGAGCGATCATGATCTGTAATCCAGGAAATCCTACCGGAACCGTATATTCAAGAGAACAAATGGAAATGCTTGGTGAGATTGTAAAACAACACAATCTTTACTTGATTTCTGATGAAGTATATCGTGAATTCGTTTACGAAGGAGACCCTGCAGTCAGTGCATTAAGTATCAAAGGAATTGAAAATCATGTCATCATGTGCGACAGTATTTCTAAAAGATATTCAGCTTGCGGTGCTCGTATCGGTTGTATTGTCAGCAGAAATAAAGAAATTATGGATTCCCTCCTGAAATTTGCTCAGGCAAGACTATGCCCTCCAACGATCGACCAGTTAGCTGCAGCAGTTTGTGTGGATTTACCGGTTGAATATACTGCCAATATCTTAGCAGAATACGACAAGAGACGAAACATCGTTTTTGAAGAATTACAAAAGATTGATGGTATCGTTTGTGTAAAACCTGGTGGGGCTTTCTATATTATTGCCAAACTGCCTATTGAAAATGCAGAAGATTTTATCATCTGGTTACTGGAAGAATATCATGTTAACAACGAAACGGTTATGGCAGCTCCGGCAGAAGGATTTTATGCAACTCCTGGACTTGGCAGAAATGAATTAAGACTGGCATATATCCTCAATGAGAATGATCTAAGAAAAGCAATGCACATTTTCCGTACCGGACTTGAAGAATATAAAAAGAGTCATTAAATTATGACACGTGCTGAATGACACTGTCAGTTTTTTATGACACGATCAATCTAAAATATTAACCGGCTTCTTTTCATTGAAAATAAGCCGGTTTTTTGTTTACATAAAAACAAATGGTTAACATATTTTTTGATTTATTTTTAACAATACTTTCCTCTTTCTTCCTTATACCATCCTTATACCATCCTTATTTAAACGTTTTTAAATATTAAGTAATATTTGTGCCATTTTCAGAACAAAATTTTCAAGTTTTTCAGAAAGAAACAGATTCAGAATAACTATAAAGCAGACTTTAAAGAAGAGAGATATTCAAAGTTGTAGAACGACCATCCTGGTCGTTTATCTGCGGGCAAAATCGTACTACAATCATCCTGCTTGTAGCCTTTTTTGCAAGCCAGGAGCTTACACAACTTTTGCGAACGAACGGCGCTTCGTTTCGTACATCCGTTAATTACAAGCAAGATGCTTATCGTACGAGTTGTTTCGGATTTACGGCATTACACTTCGCTCCATTTCGCAAATCCCTACAAACAGTTTTTACATTAATCGAAAGAATGTTTCTCTTCACATGATCACTTCGATATTCCTCCTCGTACAAATATCAATCTGGTAATTCTACATTTTCTCACAATTAAAAAAAAGCGTGGGTCATGCCCACGCTTTCAGTTTATCTCAAAGATAATTTAGTTACTTTTAATTCTGCCGAAACGTTCATCCCAGTAGCTGATTCTCGCACCTTTATCAGTATAAGGGGTGCAAGGAGGTGACATTTCTTTAAATCTGCGGTCATAGATAAGGACTTCTTTTAAACCTTTTCCGCCAGAATAGGTAACTCTCCATTTCCACCAGCCCCATGCCCAGCCTTTAGGTTTATACCATTTTTTCTTTGAAGAAGTAACAGTAAAAGTTCCTGGTTGCAAAAGACCTTGAACACGGCTACCATAAACGATAAAATGACGCCCTTCGTCTGTTGACCATGGATAATTGTTATAATTTTGCCCTTCCGTAATTTCAATCATTCCTTTGGTAAAGATGTTTGCCATAACAATTGGATTAGTCGTGCCTTTATTAGTTGTATTTGCCTGCACTACAAATTTTGTAGCTGCCAGTAATCCTAAAATGGATTGATCATTATTGGGTAAGGCTTCGTATTCACCAGCAATACATTTTGCCTTAAATGCTTCCAGATTATTTTTTACAGAAGTATAGATGATGCTACCATCAGCATACATTGTACCTTCAGTGGCAATGGTTAGTTTACCATTCAGTGAACCTTTTACATAAACAGGCACTGTTGAAGCATTATAAATCAGATTGTTGTATGAATTCATAGAAGACATATTAATGTTATCTGTAAAAGTCTCCAGATATCCATTAGATTTTCTATGAGTTCTTTTAATTTCGATCACATCATCTTTCAAAGTGATGTACATGTATTGCCAGTTTTTTGTTCCATCACTCATCGGATTTAATGCTGCTGAACGTAAAGCAGTACTGATATTGAACTGGTTATTAGGCATAGAAATAACAGGGTAATCAAAGGTAGGCGCTTCTGCTTTAAATCCATTATAATAATTGATAAAATCAGCAGGTTGAGATAAATTCACACCACCGATATATTTTTGATATCCATTTGTATCCACTTTAGCAGTGATATAAACCAGATCAGTGAATACAGGACCCGCATCTGCAGGATATTCAAGTGTTTTACTTCTTTTCTTATACCATCCATAATGATTGCCTTTGTTATTGGGATTACCCTTATTCTTATTTTTTGCATCAACAGTAGGAGAACCTTCACTGGTGCCTACTCTGAGTTTTCCGTTAATGTAGGCTGGTCCGTCAATGACTTCACCATCACCAAAGTAAACATTTGTAGGGAAATTATCAGTAAAGAATCCAAATTCAGAATAAGGCATTCTTTTATAAACTACTTTTGTTGTACATACAGCTGAATTCACTCTGCCTATCGATACGACACCCCATTCTTTTCCTGCTTCCAGAGGCTTAGGTCCGGGGAAATTTTGAGCATTATAAATCGAAACTTTAATTGAAGCATTATCAATCCCTAAAATTTTTGTCAATCCGCTCTGAGGTTGGTTTTTGTAAAGAGATGGGGAAAAGACAAGTTTATTAATTGCTTCAGATTTGCCACTGATATAGGCATCACGAATGTCTTTAACCGTGTTATGGGCATAAGTATTGGATATAAACTTTGCCAGGTTCATATCATTATCTTGTGACAGGGTATCTACCAGTTTTAACTGCTCTTTGTTGATGGTAACAATAATCGTTCCAACAACGATGGTCAGCAGTATCACCATCATCAATATGGTGCGTCCCATGGGAACCTCCTTTGTTTTTTTTTAATCTTTTTAATATGTCTCTTGCCTGGTCTGTGC
>JAGOCT010000238.1 GCA_017998585.1 Candidatus Cloacimonadota bacterium
TCTTCATCCAGATCAGCAGAAACAGTCATTTTACCGCGCACTTTTCCCTGTACCTGAATCACATAGACGATTTCGTCTTTTTTGACATACTTTGGATTAGATACCGGTAAGCCTTCTGCATGCAGAAGTGTCAATTGTCCAATTCTTGACCAAAGTTCTTCAGAAGTATGCGGTGCAAAGAAATACAGCAGTCTGGGGATAATAGACGCTGCTTCCGCAATGACTTTGCATTCATCTTCATTGTAAATACTCAGATCTTTGAGTGCTGACAGATTGTTAAAGTGTTCCATAATAGAAGCGATATCGGTATTGAACTGCATTCTGCTCTGCATATCTTCTATGATCTTTTGAACTGTAAAATGAGTTGAATATCTGAGATTTTTGATTTCAGGACGTAAAACCGCATTTTCAGAATAATTGTGCAGATGCTTACCAATAAACTCAGCATTGGCATCAAAATAACGCCAGATACGGTTTAAGAAACGGAAACACCCCATCACACCATCATCAGACCATTCCACATCTTTTTCAGGAGGTGAAGCAAAGAGTACAAACAGACGAATGGTATCTGCACCATAACGATCTATATATTCCTGAGGGTCAACCACGTTGCCCTTAGATTTCGACATCTTCGCACCATCTTTCAGCACCATGCCTTGAGTCAGCAATCTTGCAAATGGTTCATCTGCTTTTACAAGTCCCAGATCTCTCATAAATTTATGGAAGAATCGCGCATAAAGCAAGTGCATGCAGGCATGTTCAATCCCACCAATATACTGATCAACCGGTAACCAGTAGTTCGCTTTTTCTATATCAAACAATTCTTTGTCGTTGTGTGCATCGGTATAACGTGCAAAATACCAGGAGGAATCCACAAAGGTATCCATGGTATCAGATTCACGAACAGCCGGTCCGCCACAGTTTGGACATGTTGTATGCAGCCATTCTTCTACCGAAAGCAATGGATTACGGGTTGTTTTTCCTACCTGAACATTATCTGGTAACAAGACTGGTAACTGATCATCTGGCACTAAAACTGTTCCACAATCTTTACAATACACAACTGGTATTGGATTGCCCCAATATCTCTGACGAGAAACGCCCCAGTCACGTAATCTGTATGTTACAGTCTTTTTACCTTGTTCTGTTTCCTGAAGATATTCAGAAATCTTGCTTTTGGAATCCTGACTGTTCATCCCGTCAAATTGTTTTGAATTGACCAAAATACCTGGTTCTGTATAAGCTTCAGTCATCTCATTCAGCACAAGGTTATTATCTGGATTTTGAATCACGATTTTCATCGGGATCTGGTATTTCTTAGCAAATTCAAAATCTCTCTGATCATGGGCAGGAACAGCCATTACAGCGCCGGTGCCATAATCCATTAGTACGTAATTGGTTACCCAGATCTGTACTTTATCTCCATTGACCGGATTGATACAGTAACGTCCTGTGAAAACACCTTCTTTTGTCGTATCGGCAGCCGTACGGGTAATCTTATCTTCATTAATCACTTTCTGGCAGAATTTCACGATTTCTGATTCTGGCTTTTCATTTTCCAACCAGTCAATCACCAACGGATGTTCTGGAGGCAATGCCATAAAGGTTACGCCATACACCGTATCAGGGCGAGTGGTAAAGACTTTGATGATTTTGTCGCTGTTTTCCAACTTAAAATGGATTTCTGTGCCTTCGCTTTTTCCTATCCAGTTGCTCTGCATGGTCTTAACGCGTTCAGGCCACTCAATCATTTTGGAGAAATCAAGCAGTTCTTCAGCATAATCAGTAATCTTGAAAAACCATTGTTCCAGGTCTTTCTGACGAACCACATGGTCACAACGCCAGCATTTACCATCTTCTACCTGTTCGTTTGCCAGAACGGTCTGACATTCATCACACCAGTTCACAAACGAGGTTTTACGGTAAACCAGTCCCTTTTCATAAAGCCGTTTAAACAGCCATTGTCCCCAGTGATAGTAATCAGGACGACAGGTCGCCAGCTCTCTTGTCCAGTCAATCGCCAGACCGAGTAACTGGAATTGTTTACGCATAATTTCTATGTTTTGTTCAGTTGTAATTTTTGGGTGAGAATTGTTTTTGATGGCAAAGTTTTCTGCAGGCATACCAAAGGCATCATAACCCATGGGTTGCATGACATTGTAACCTTCTGTCATCTTAAAACGGCTAATCGCATCGCCAATCGCATAATTGGACACATGCCCCATATGTAAGGCGCCTGAAGGATAAGGAAACATGGATAACACATAATATTTTTCTTTATCTGCATTATCTACCGCTTTAAATATTTCCTTTTTCTCCCAGATTTCCTGCCATTTTTTCTCAATTTCATTGAATGGATATTCCATTGTTCCTCCATAATATTAAATGGGATAATGCCAATATATTATAAGCATTTTAAACGTCAATAAAAATAAGAATAATCCACATGAAATTTATAAAACAATAAATGCAATGATTAAAATAATAAAAAATGCCGGACAGACTCTCCCTGTTCTGCCTGACATATATGAGTCCACTACAAAAAGCGCATAAACCACGAAATACACAAAAAACACGAAAAAGCAGACTTAAAAATGGTATTTTAAACTACTTTCCTGGATTTTTAAAACATCATTTTCTTCTTAAAGTGAACCTATATCTCATAAAACAGAGTTTTTATAGCAGACTCATATATATAAGGTAATGAGAAATGTTACGGCTATTTCTCGTGGAAAGAATGTTTCCTATTTTTCTAAAGGAAGACCATGAGTGAGCTGGTAGGGGCAAGCCTTGCGCTTGACCACCCTAGCACAATCATACCAGGTATAAGGAATTCGTGAAAAAAGCAATATTTCCTATAATCCCAGGACAAGATTTTTCTTTTTTCTAAAGGAAGACCTTGAGTGAGCTGGAAGGGGCAAGCCTTGCGCTTGACCACCCTTCCCCAATCATACCAGGTGTAAGGAGTCCGTGCAAAAACCAGAGTTCCGGAGGAACGAATGAATCCTAGCCCGTGGTGAAACCACGGGTATAGAGTGAGATACAATTCAAGCACTGTAGGTGCGACATCATATAAAAAGAACACGGAATGCATTTAAATTAACGTACCACCCCGTCACTCCGTGCCACCCCTCCACAGGATGGGAATTTTTCTCTACTCTGCTCCCTTTCTCTTTTTTCTCCTCTCCGCGCCTCCGCGTCTCCGCGTGAACATGCTTCTCTTCAGTATTTCCGTGATCGTAATCCTCCGTGGTCTCCATTGGCATGCAGATTGCAAAATATACAAGCTTATACGGTGAGAAAAGAAAAAAATTCCAGGGAGCAAAAAAGTGCTTTACAAAAAATCGGGATTTGTTATATTTGGCTTGTTTAGAAAATGGATTTTAAGAACAAGGTTATGAATGACGCAAAATAAGTCGGGGAAGTCAAAATTAATTCTTGACAATACCCCGGCTAAAGAGTTATCCTATTTTGATAGTGTGTAAATAGGTGAGCAGAGACTTGTAAGAATCTGTAGTAGGGGCAACCCTTGCGGTTGACCAAAAAAATCGCAAATAGGGCAACCGCAAGGGTTGCCCCTACGAATTCGCAATCATACCGTAATCTACCTGCTGGCAGAAAAGGCTACCAGCAAGATGCTTGTAGTACGGGAGAACGTACCACCCCGCCACAGGAGGGAAATTTGAGGTAGAGCAGAGACTTGACTTGCAACGAAGCGAAGCGAAGTGCGAGTTAAGAATCTGTAGATAAAATCGGTTCTTAAGTCAAGTCTGCGGGAAGCTCAGCAAGGAGTCAACGCATTCTTAACTCAAGTCCCGCACATAAGGAGGAAAAAATGAATAATGTGTTCAGAATAATAAACACAAATAGTTCTAAAGATTTTCATAAAAAAGTCGAAAAAGAAATATGAGTAAATAACATGGAGGTAAAAATCATGAGTAAGAAATTATTACTCCTCATCGGTTTAATAGCGCTCCTGACCAGCTCGGTCTGGGCAGCGACATCTATTACGCCGGGCACAGACCACATTCACGCAACTCTGCAGACCACG
>JAGOCT010000239.1 GCA_017998585.1 Candidatus Cloacimonadota bacterium
CAGTGAAATACTGTATCTTCTGTCTCAAAGTCAAATTCCTGCGATAAAAAAGAAATATTTGCATTCTTTGCCCGATTGATATTGCCGTATTTTGCCTGCATTTCTCCTGTAATAATTTTAAAAAGTGTCGATTTCCCTGTTCCGTTTCGTCCAACCAATCCGGCACGTGTATTTTTATCGAGGCTTATGTTTATATTTTCAAATAAAAGGCTATCACCAAACTCATGACCAATCTCTTCTAATACAATTATACTCATTGTTAATCCTAATACTAAATTTGTGTTTATAACTAATTGAACTAATTGAAAAAAGACAGCTATTTTGTCAAAGCTTTTTTAATGAATGATCAGTAGAGAAAAGGTGATTTTATCAAAAAAATGATAGATTAAAAAACGGAGTTATCTCTAAATATCTCCGTTTATACAAATTAAGGTGTTTATACTTTAAACTGATCTACCAATTTTTTGATATTGTTTGCTAACTGGCTTAAACCTGTAGATGCATTGAGTAATTTCTCTGATCCTTTGGCTGTTTCGTTAGAAGCAGTCTGAACACCATACATGTTTGATTTGATTTCATTAATACCTGAACTGATTTGTGTTGTATTGTGGGCAATTTCTTCAACTCCAGAAGATAATTCTTCAGAATTTTTAGCAACGACACTGGCAGAGTTTGATGTTAAACTGGCATTCCCAGCTATCTCATTAATACCAGTACCCATTTCTGTGATATTTTTGTCAATGTTTTCGGTAGATTTACTGATAACTTCAGCAAAACGGCTCACATCACTTGTATTGGCAGCGGCTCTGGCGATAGATCCAGCTATTTCTGAAACAGTCGCACTTTGCTCATCTACATTGGTTGCTATTTTTGAATTGATCACATTCAACTCGCTGATTATACTTTTCACATCATTTAATGAGGAAACCGTTGTGCTTGCAGAATTCTGCATTTCTTCTATTCTTTCCTGTATCCTTGAAGTAGCCTCAACCGTTTGCTTTGCTAGTTCTTTCACTTCGTTAGCAACAACAGCAAAGCCTTTCCCTGCTTCTCCTGCACTTGCAGCTTCAATTGTTGCATTAAGTGCCAGCATATTAGTCTGATCTGAAATATCATTGATGATTTTTACAACATTTCCTATTTCATTGACATTGCGTTTTAACTCTTCCATAATGCGATAAGTATCCTGAGCTTTACTGTCTGCGTTGTTTGATATATCACTTGCATTTTGTGTACTTTTTGCAACTTCACGTAATGACACACTCATTTCCTCAATGGCAGAGGCTGACGTATTTGTATTTTGAGAGATTCCATCTATTTTCTGAACAATATCCCTGATATTACGATTAACCTCATTAATCTCCTTTATAATATTGTTTACATTGGTAGAGGCTTCTTCTGCAGCAGCGGCGACTGTATTGATATTATGAGACATATCTACAACAGATGAGGTAACTACTCTGACATTTTTGGCTGTAGTATCAGTAGAATTTGAAATGCGAATTGAGTTACTACTGATCTCTTCTGTTGTGTTTGATACGACTTCAACCTGATTGGACATTTCTTGTGAAGCACCTGCAAGTTCATGTGAAAAAGAGGACAAATCTTCAGAAGAAGTGAACAGCTCATTCACATTGTTTTTTATAACTGAAACCAGACCATGTATTTTAACAACAAATTTATTGAAGTTTTCAGATAACTCACCAATTTCGTCTTTACTACTTATTTGCAGTCTGCGGGTTAAATCACCTTCGCCTTCTGATATATCTTTCAGATTAGCTACAACAGTTTTGATCGGATTTGTAATCTGATGACCTATCAGTAAACTAAAAAAGATCCCTAAAATAATTGAAATAAGTCCACCTAGAATGATTAAAAGTGTACTAAAAGTTGAAATTCTACCTGATCTTTTGACATCTTCTTCGATTTCTTTATAGGTTTCACCTTGTAAATCATCAATCACTTTTCTCATTTCCTGAAATTTAATTTCAGCATCATTCAGTGTCAGCTTAATAGCTGCTTCTTTGCTGGCTGGATTATTCTCCATGATGTATTGATATACCTGGTCAGATAGTGGTTTCCATTCATTTAATAGGGTTTTGTATTTATCAAAATATGCCTGATGATCACTTTCTTTTTGCAATTCCAAATACTTACCCCATCGAGTGTTTGCCTGTTCATAATTCTCTTTGAAATCTTTTTGCATCTTTTCAAAAACAGGATCATTAATGTCTGTAAAAATCATCGTTCTTTCTGCAACCAGTAATTGATGATAATCTCTGTCAGCTTCCAGTAAAAAAGCAATACTTGGTAAGTGCTTTTGATTAAATTCAATTAGCTGAACTTTCAGCATTTTGTTACTGACGGCCCCAATAATACCTACGATAATGATAAATATGATCATCATGACAGATAAAAGCCGGATTTTACTCCCAATTTTTAGATCTTTAAACATGAACCCTCCTTATGATTTCATAAAGTGAATATATCAGAAAAATATGCATAATGCAAGAAATATTTTATAAATTTATTGACTTTTTTATAAATTATGTTTATCTTATCATATAGAAGAGGGAATAAAATGAGTATTGCTAAAAGATTGTTAATCTCTATATTGTCAGTATCTGTCATCGCATTTCTTATCATCATGCTGGTATTTATGATAAGTTTGAGAAAATCACTCGAAAAATCTGCGATGAAAACCGCAGAAGAGATGACTTTTCGCTATGTAAATTATGTTGATTCTGAATTAGAATCTATTTTAAGCAGAGCCAAGGTGATTGCTCAGTTTATTCCGCTTATGACCAATAGAAGATATAAACAGGAAGAATTAGATCAAATATTTTTGGAAAAATTAGAAAACAATGACCATTATATTAGTATTTGGACTTATTCAGAAATTCCAAACAGTTCTATTGAAAATCGTCTATATCAAAAGAATCACAGCACTTATTCCAGATTAACTCACGAGGATATTTTCTATTTCGACTTAAAAGATACCTATCAGAAAGTCATAAAACATAATCATGAGATGATCACAGCTCCCTTCTTTATACTGGACAAACAGCAAATTATCTGTTCTCTGGTAATTCCAGTCATGAAAGATTCTGTTTTTGCGGGTATAATAGGCATTGATTTGAATGTTTTCTATATTAAAGAAAAATTAAATGAGATTAAGCCCTGGTCAGAAGGTTATTTCATTCTGGTAGATAATACTGGACGCAGGATTTCACATATCAGACCAGACTTGCTTTCTAAACCGGTTGGGGATGATACACCTGCAGTAAAAGAAGATCTACTGAAAGCAATTCGAAATGGAGAAGGATTTTCTTTTTCTAAGTATGCTTTAGGTACAGGAAAATTGTCTTTAATGACTTATCAACCGATAAAGATAGGAGAAAACCCAGACCCATGGTCATTATGCCTTGTTCTCCCAATGTATAAAGTTTTAGAAGAAGCAAACTATCTGACAGCATTTCTGGCAGTTATTAGTTTGATCTTTTTATGCGTTATTACTTTTTCAATTTTTAAAAATATAAGCCTTTTAAAACATTCAATTTTCAACATTAATAATGAATCAAAAAGAATAATCCATGCAGTTGAATCTTCAAATCTTTCTGTCAGAGCGAATGTGAATGTTGTGAAGCCTGATTTTAGATTAATCATACATAGTTTTAATGAAATCCTGGATAAAATTGAACAAAAAGACAAAGAAAAACAGATCATCAATACAGAATTGTTAAACACAAAAAACCTTTTAGATAATATTATAGAGTCTAGTCCTTCCTTATTGGTAGCCTTTGACAAGGATTACAGAGTTTATTTATGGAACTATGCAACAGAACAATACACACATATTCCCGCTAAACAAGCGATTGGCAAGAATCTATATGATCTTTTCCCTGAAGTTCTGCCATTTAGTACATTTATATCAGAAGTTTTTGAACAAAATAAAGAAATGGTAATTAGGCATCAATCCATAAAATCTGACAACTCTTTTTTCAATTTATATGTTTATCCTTTAAATGACAAAACTGACAGACATGCCG
>JAGOCT010000240.1 GCA_017998585.1 Candidatus Cloacimonadota bacterium
AGTTAGGATACTCAGTAACAATACTTGGGGCAGGCTGAGGAGCTGGTGTCGTAGGATTTACTGTATTTGTATAGTTGTTTAAAGGAGTTTGAGGATTAGTACTTCCAATATTAATAGTTCGAACACTTGGGCGTTCAAGAGTAACATCAGATTGAGGGAGATTCGATTGAGGCTGAGGATTACTTCTTGTAAACTGGGTTGACTGAGAATTTGGAGAAGGCTGAACAGTTGTTACTGTAGGTTTTGAGACAGTACTTGTTACAGGCGAAAAATTATGTAATTTATTCATTGTATCATAAGATATTCCGGTAGCAATAACAGTTACTCTGATCGTATCAGTCATATCAGGATCGGTTGTAATACCCGTAATAATATTTTCTGCTGCACCGGTAGAGCCTGTGATACTATTCGTAATATTCTCAAGTTCATCCATCATGAAATCATGTCCGGTAGCAATGTTTATTAAGATACCTTTACAATTTTCAAGATTAACATGGCTGAGTAAAGGATTTGAAGAAGCCATTTGAGCTGCTTTTAAATCACGTCCTTCTCCGGATGCGACTCCGCAACCCATGAGTGCATAGCCTCTGTGGCTCATAATGGTTTTTACATCTGCAAAATCTACATTGATGTATCCGCTTTTGTTTATCAGATCTGAGACAGACTGAGCAGCATTTGCAAGGATTTCATCACATTTATGAAAAGCATCAATCACTTTCATTCTGCCATATAATTCTGCAACTTTGTCATTAGGAATCACAATTAAAGTATCTACATTTTCTTCCAGATCAACGAGACCTGTAATGGCATTCTGATATCTTTGTTTTCCTTCCCATTTAAATGGGAAAGTAACAATACCCAGTGTTAAAATGCCCTTTTCTCTGGCTCTGGCTGCAATAACAGGCGCTGCGCCTGTACCAGTACCGCCACCCATACCAGCGGCAATAAACAGCATATCAGTTCCTTCAAGTAATTGTTCAACTTCTTCAAGTGATTCCAGAGCAGAGTCTTTACCATAATTTGGGTTTGCGCCAGCGCCAAGCCCTTTAGTCGTCTTTTTTCCTAATTGTATTTTATTGACAGCAAGAGATTTTTCAAGATCCTGCATATCAGTATTTGCTACTATAAATTCAACACCTTCTATGTTTTTACTAATCATAGTATTTACAGCATTACCACCACCACCGCCGATGCCGATAATTTTTATTTTGGTATTGAAAGGCAGGTTAGGAACAAGATTGATAGCCATTTTATCCTCCTATACAAATTCTTTAAATAATTTTATAATTGATTTGAAAATTCCATTCACATTAACTGAAGCAGTTTTTCGACCTGAATGTCCTGAGATGCACTCTTTTTCGAGCGCAAAATATAAAAGCCCAACAACTGTTGAATAATGAGGAGAAGCCAGACCTGAAACAGGTCCGCTGATATGGTGAAATTCCGGACTGGCAATTCTAACAGGCATATTGAACACTTTAAAACATAAACGGTCAATATTTTTCATCATTGATGCACCGCCAGTCAGCACAATTCCTGCTGTTAAAACATTTGAATCCTGATAATTTGTGAGATATTGTTTATACACTTCTTCAAGTATTTCTGTAGATCTTGCTTCGATTAACTCGGTAATCAGATCAAGAGGTGCACTGCTGCCAGGGCGTCCACTAATTCCTTCAATATTGACATAAGTCTCATGATTCACTTCTTCTGAGCAACAATCTCCAATTTCAATCTTTAGCTGTTCAGCAAAAGCGGGAGGTGTCTTTAACTGAGTGTATAAATCATGAGTAATCAAATGACTGCCTTTTGCAACAGAGATTGCAAATTTGATAAAACCATTATTCATCATCAGCATATCAGTGATACTACCACCCATATCAATCATTAATGCACCCAGTTTTTTTTCATCATGATTTAGAACAGCCTTTGAGGATGCAATTGGGGCAAAAACATACTCTACCTTGGAAAATCCAACCATATCCAGTGCTTTTCTGATATTACGCATTGGGGCAATTTCAGCAAGTATAATTAAGGTTTTTACACATAAGGCATATCCTATCATACCGATGGGATTAAGTATATTTTCCTGTGAATCAATGGTATAATATTGAGGGATACAATGAATGATCTCGTATTTATCATTACTGATATGGCGTTTTAAATCTAAAACGGCGTCATTTATGACCTGCTCAACATGAATCTGTTCTATCTCAGAGGGACCTTGTCCACTGGCAAGAGAAATTCTACCCTGTGTTACTTTAAACATAATATGAGGTCCGGCTATAGAGACATACAAATTATCTGCCTCAAAACCAGCTGCTTTTTCTGCAATGGACAGAGCATTATGTATCGCATCTGAAAATACTTTCAGATCCTGAACTTTACCGTTGGATATCCCTTCAGAAGGGCTTGTTCCCATTCCACAAATCTGAAGTTTATTATCATTATTAATGGAAGCAATGACAGAACTGATTTTTGAACTGCCAATATCTATCCCGGTAATAATTCTCTCTTTCATCTAACCTCCATTATTTTATGCCAAAATACTTTAAGTGCAAATTTTATCAAGTATTTTTTTCAAAAAGAAATCAATCTCTCACAATTATTTGATCGTTATATCTTAAATCAACAACTGTATTCTTTTTAAAGCCTTTATTGGAACGTAAAAAGACATATCGTTCAATCCTTTTTTCGATATCCTTATTGCCCAAAATGACCCTGCAACCACTATGAGAATCAACAAATACAATTGATTTTTCTTTGATGTAATATTCAGAAATACTGTTTACAAAAGATTTGTCTATTTTCATAATTGTCTGATGTAATGCCATTATTAATTTCAGGTTATGGTCATTCAACTTCTCTCCGAGATGAATCTTTGATTTTTGCATATTCAGACTAACCAAGGGAATGTCTTCAGAAAAATAAAAATCGGCTTTATCCAATACAATGAATTCACTGTCAATCGGGAAAAAATCTCCATCTGAAGTTTTAACATACAACATGCCTGTTCTTTCCTGAATCTCCACTTTCAATGTAGAAGGATACCTTCGACTGACTTTCGCTTTTTTTACTCTGACGATGCTTTCATACTTACGAATAACATCCTGTTTTTTTACTTTAAAAATGTTCATTCCGATATAATCTTTTGATACATTTTGTAAAAATGCAGGATCTAGATTTTTTTGGCCAACAATCTCAATCTTTTCGATGTTAAAATATTCCATATCTTTTAAAAACAAAGTTAATGTGTACCATAGACCTGAAAAAAGAGTTGTAATAAATATAAATAAAACCAGATAACGGGTAGATCCGCGTTTCTTTCTATATTTTTTATTCACTTATCACCTTCACTTCCAGTTCAAGATTGATATGATATTCTTCTTTGACACGTTTTTGAACATATTGAATCAAAGCCATTATATCTTCGAATTGTGCTTTGCCCTTATTCACAATAAAATTAGCATGCTTACAGCTAATCATGGCATCTCCTATGCAGTAACCCTTTAAACCAAGCTGATCAATTAACTGACCTGCAGACTGATTCTCCGGATTCTTAAAAAAACAACCCAGATTTGGTTCAAGAAGCGGTTGCTTCTGCTTTCTTTGCAAAATATTACTCAGCATTTTTTCCAGGATTCCTTCTTTGGTCTCTTTATCAAGGGATAATGCAATTTCAACAATAAAAGCATTTATAGCAGAATGCCGGTATGAAAACTGACAGTCATTTTTATCAAGTACTCTCTCTCCATCCTGATCAAAAACGCGTACCCAGTCAACATAATCAGCCATACATTTCTGATATGCACCGGCATTCATATAAGTTAATCCACCTGCATGTGCTGGTATCCCTGCAAGAAATTCTAATCCCCCCAAACCATATCCAGCCAATTTTTTTATCATATAATTTATATTCATGTTGGCTGATACAAGCAACTGATTTTCATTCATGACCCATTTCCAGGGCAAATATTTATCACTGATTAATACCGTATGATTTGTCTTTCCAAACAGAATATTAGAACATCCCCCTAAAGG
>JAGOCT010000241.1 GCA_017998585.1 Candidatus Cloacimonadota bacterium
GGATCAGTGGCAAGTGCAATTAATTTTTACTGGCTGTACCGACAGGTCAACCAGTTAAACTGCTACAACGAAAAAGAAAGTACTAAGAATGCATGGCTGGGCTTTAATCTCAGATATATGTTTTTACTGGTATGGTCTGTAGCAGTGATCTTAATTATAAAACCAAACATCGTGTTGTATGGAGTTGGATTACTCAGTGCACAGCTGGCAATCTTCATTCATACAGCTTATGAAACGATAAAAAATAGCCCTTGGGCAAAATATTATAGGGGTAATGATGATGAATAAAAAAATGTCAATCAAGACCATTTTGTTGATCTTCTTCGTAGTTGAACTGTTTATTGCGTTTTTGTTTCTTGGAAACGTCCTTCATATTGGTACGCATCCTGAGACAGGTCAAAAGATTTGGCTGGAAAAGAAACATGAGAAAATGACTCATGAAATCGACAAAGAAATTCAACCCGACCTTTATGTAGAAGAAGCCAATATTGAAGAACCCTGGGAATTCACTTATGGCAGTAAAACAATCTATGATACCTTTGTAAAAATGTTTGGTAAAAAAACCGCTATTCTGAATTTCAGACTCTATCGTATGCTCTTATATTTAGATATCTTTATTATCCTTCTCGCTATTTATATCAGGAGTAAAGCATCCAAACTCCCCTCAAAAGTACAGCTCATATTTGAAATGATCTATAAATTCTTTGATGATTTAGTTGCAGAAACCATGGGTGAACATAGAAGACACTTTACAAAATTCTTTTTCACCATTTTCTTATTTATCTGGCTATGTAACTGGACAGCCCTATTGCCTATCCCCGGAATCAGTGAACCCACCCGTAATTTGAATGTCCCCTTAGGTTTAGGATTTATGAGTATCGGTCTGGTTCATTACCTTTCATTGAAGAAAAAGGGAATAGCTGAATATGCAAAGGGATTTTGTGAACCAATTTTTGTGATGGCTCCATTGAATATTGTAGGCGAAGTATCAAAAGTAATTTCTATTTCCTTCCGTCTTTTTGGTAATATCTTTGGCGGGGCAATTATTACTTTAGTGGTATCAAACCTGACTAAATTCGTGATAGTTCCTGTAGGATTAAATATGTTTTTTACCATGTTTGCAGGCACTATTCAGGCATTTGTGTTTACCATGTTATCTCTTACCTATCTTTCAATGGAAATAGCGGATTAATAAGGAGTTAAAATGACTTTACAACCAGATATAGCAAAAGTTCTATTATATACAGGGGCTGCACTCAGTACAGGTATTGCTTCATTGAGTGCAGGTTTTGGAGAAGGCTATACAGCCGGAGCAACAGCAAAATCAGTCATGAGACAACCAAAAGCGAATGACATTCTGTTACGTTCTATGTTAATCAGCCAGGCAGTCACTGAATCAGGAGCTATTTTTGCATTAGTGATCTCCATGTTATTGATCTTTGGTGGATTTACAGATGCCGGCATTGACTGGGCTAAAGCCTTTAGTTTTTTAGGTGCTGGTCTGGCAATGGGTTTGGGCTGCACCGGACCTAATTTTGGATCAGGCTATTCAGGCGCAATTGCTCTTGACGGTATAGGCCGTAATCCTTCCAAAAGTGGCAGAATTACTGCTAATATGCTGATCGGACAAGCATTATCCCAAACCTCTGCAATTTTTGCACTTGTTGTATCATTATTGCTTCTTTATACTGTGCCCGCTCAAATGGAAGCACCTTCAATATCTAAGCTTATCGTTAAGTCATGTGCTTATCTGAGTGCCGGTTTAGTGATTGGCATTGGAACGCTTGGACCAGGAGCAGGTATTGGATTTGTAGCAGGTAAAGCTAATTTAATGTTATCTAAATATTCGAAAGATCAGTCTTTAATTACCCGAACCATGTTTCTCGGTGCAGCAGTATCTGAATCTACCTCAATCTATGCACTGGTAACTTCATTTTTATTAATATTTGTATCGTAATATAAAAACCAAATAAACAGGAGGAATTATGGATCCCCAAACAACTCAAATTCTTGCTGAAGGCATAGCAAAAGGTGCTGCTTTCTTAGGCGCAGGCATCTGTATGGGTATTGGTGCGTTAGGACCTGGCGTCGGTGAAGGTTATACTGCCGGTAAAGCATGTGAAGGTATTGCACGTTCCCCAGAACAAGCCAATTTGATAACCCGTACCATGTTGATTGGCCAGGCGGTATCTGAATCTACAGGTATCTATTCATTAGTGATTGCTTTGTTACTGATATTTACCACTTAAATGAAAACTCCGGTACTTCGTAACAATAAAGCGTAAAGGAGTTCTTATGACTGTAGATTTCACCCTTGTTTTGGTAATCCTCAATTTCATTTTACTGATGATTGTACTGAATAATCTTCTGTACAAACCCTTAAAGATGTTTTTGACTGATCGCCAGAAACAGATTATGTCTGATATTGAAGAAGCGAAGAAATCCATCGAAAAAGCTGAAGAACTCGCTAAACAGCGTGAAGAAGAGCTGAAAAAATCAATGGACGAGGCACGCAAATTAAAAGACTCAATCAGAATCGAAGCAGAAAAACAAGCAGAAAAAATTATTGATGCTGCCAAGGAACAGGAAAAGGAGATCCTCAAGCAGACTGAAATTCGTTTACAACAGGAAATGAAGCAGGCTGTTAAATCGCTGGAAACTCAGATCTCTGTTATGGTCAGCGAACTTTCCGCTCAATTTATTCAGAGTAAGATTGATCCTGAAACGGATAAAAAATTCATTGATAAAATGATAGCTGAACGGAGTTAATCGTGAAAGATATCATTGTTGCTAAACGCTATGCATTATCTGCAATTTATAACATTAAGACTGAAGATTTCTCTGAATTTGTAAATGAAGTTAAAATCCTGTCAGGCATATTTGAAAGCAATCCCGATTTGTATCAGATTATGAAGTCCAAAATAGTAACAACTACGGCAAAATTAGAATTTTTAGAAGAAATCACTTCAAACTTTCTGCTTAAAGATTTTTGGCATTCTTTTTTTCTGTTATTAACATCAAAAAAAAGAGAGCTTATTTTTATACAGATTCTAAGAGAAATTCTGAAACAGGCCTATCTGACAAACGATGCTAAAGCCGTAGATATTATTCTGGCTTTTGAACATACTGAAGAAACTCTGATGCAGATTGTAAAAAAAATTGAACATGCAATCAGACATAAGATTGTTTATCAAGTTTTGATTGATAAATCAATCATTGGCGGTTTTATTGCCAAAGCAGAAGATTTTATAATCGATGCATCTGTTATTGGCAATTTGAAACAATTTGTAAAAAACTCTATCACTGTTAAAGTATGAGGAATATATGAGTATTCATCCTGATGAAATAAGTTCAATCATTAGAAATAAGATTGATAATTTCCAATTTGATATTGATGTCAAAGAAACCGGAAAAGTCGTTCAGGTGGGTGATGGTATTGCTCGTGTTTATGGTCTTGAACAAGTAATGGCTGGCGAAATGGTGCTATTTCCAAATGATATATTTGGTATGGCATTAAACCTTGAACAGGAAAACGTCGGCTGTATTATATTTGGTGACTGTAAATACATTAAAGAAGGCGATATTGTCAAACGAACCGGACGTATTCTGGAAGTCCCTGTTGGCAATGCCCTGCTGGGACGAGTGGTTGACTCACTCGGTCAACCAATAGACGGAAAAGGAGATATCAAAACAGATACCTTCTTCCCTGTTGAAAGAAAAGCACTGGGCGTGATTGACCGCCAGCCAGTTAAAGAACCTCTTCAAACTGGTATTAAACCGATTGACTCCATGATCCCGATTGGCCGTGGTCAGCGTGAGTTAATTATCGGTGACAGACAAACAGGTAAAACAGCCATTGCTGTAGATACGATTATTAATCAAAAAGGCAAGGATGTGATTTGCGTTTATGTAGCAATTGGACAAAAACGTTCGACTGTTGCCAAACTGGTTGATACACTCGATAAAAACGGTGCAATGAGCTATACGATAGTAGTATGTGCCAGTGCATCAGATACCCCTTCCATGCTGTATATTGCCC
>JAGOCT010000242.1 GCA_017998585.1 Candidatus Cloacimonadota bacterium
ATTCCACGGGTACAGCTTCATAGTGTATCCTTCACAAATATACCCTATTTAGAAGAATTACCCCCAATAAAAAACCATAATATCAATCTAAATGACAATAAAGAATGGAGGTCAAAAGATATGGATTTAAAACAAATGTCACAGTTGTTAAAATGCAGTGAAACCGAAGAAGCTGTTTCTGGTGCTATCAGTGCATTAATGACAAAGAACAGTGAATTGGAAACAAAGATTGTCGAGTTAAACAGTAAACTTGCTGAAAACGATGTTATGTTAGCTCTTTCATCCGGAAAAATCAACCAGAATCAGAAAGAATTCGCTTTATCACTTCGAAAGAACAGTATTGATTTGTATAATGATTTTATCAAATCATGTAGTAACACAGATACAAGTACAGCCAAAAACAACAATATTCCAACTGGATCACTTCCTGTAAAAAATAATGGAAGCGGTGATTTTGATGGGGTTAAGTATGAAGATCTACTGGATAATCCAGAGAAAATGGAAGCCTTCAAAAACTCTAATCCTATTCAGTTTAACAAAATGTACGAAGAATATATTGGAGGTAGATAATGGCAGGATTTTTCCCAGAAATGTGGGGTAGTAAAACCCTTTATCAAATCAAGAAAATGTATGAAAAGACAACAGATCTTATAAAGACTATTGTTGATTATACTCCCCTTACCCTTGGAACTAAGGCAACTTCATATCATGGTCCAATTTTAGGGGATCTTGAAGTTGTTGACATGCCAGCTTCAGTTTATCAGGATCCATCAAAAGAAGCAATCACAATTAACTTTAATCAAAAGAAAGGCTGTCCTTTCAAAGTTAATGACATTGAACAAGCTCAAAGCAATATTGCAATGAGAGATGAATTAACAGAAAAGGCAGCTTCAGCATTGATCAAAGGGTGGAACAGAGCAGTATCTGATCTAGCTCAAACCAGTGTTGAAGATGAGAACAATATCGAAATTATCGGAACAACTTTAGCATACGATGATATCCTCAAAGTAGCTGAAATGATGGATGAAGCTGAAATCCCTCAAGATGAAAGATACATGCTTGTATCACCCGCTCATAAAAAAGCACTGATGAAAATTGAAGAGTTTATTTCTCGTGACAAAATCCCAGATACCAACGCTGTAAAGACCGGTGTTATTGGTGAAATTTGCGGTTTTACAGTTATCCCCTGGAAGACCAAGAAAGTTGACTCTAATGGTAAATTTGTCGGAACAAAAGACAAGAATGCTTCAGTATTCTATTCTAAACTGGCAATCGGCTTTGGTCGTCAAAAAGAAATTGGAGCAATGGCCAACAATAACCCTCTCTCAGCGGACTGGCTTGTTAACCTTTACAATGTTTTTGGTCTTGTAGCCCAAATTCCTGAATACATTATTCAGTTAAGAGACAAGACAGTATCGGAGGGTTAAATGAAACGAGTATTTGTAATCATGCTACTTTTAATGATAACCCTGGTATGTTTTGCTCAAAGTGTCATTGACGATGTTTCCCAGGAAGATGGCATTACAGAAGTCATTTCAAATGAACCGGTTTATACTGAATATTCAAATTCCCCCACCAGCCTGATAGAAGATGGAGTGGCCAAAATACTGGCCGCTCTTTTATCTGCTTTGACCGGCTGGCTGTGTTTCCTGATCCAGAAATACTTAAAGATTAAGATTATGACCGGACAGGTCAATGGCTATATCGTCAGGAAAACAGAAGAACTTGACCCATTACCAAAAAGCAATGATAAAAAAAGGGAAATGGCTGTCTATCATATTGAGAAAAACAAGAAAATTTCAAAATGGGCAAAAATACTTTATGGAGGGCTTGATGAAGCAGTATCAGTCGTCTATAAGAGTATCGTTAAAAAAGCAGTAAAGAGTTTATCATGAACTTTGACAGAGTTAAAGAACGACTTAGAAAAGCAGAAGGGCTTCGTTTGAAGCCCTATGTTTGCCCAGCTGGTAAACTGACAATCGGGTATGGCCGTAATATTCAGGATAAGGGAATCAGCATCGGAGAAGCTGAATATTTGCTTGATAATGATGTCAAAAACGCATACAAGGAGTTAAAACAAAACCTTCCCTGGGTAGAGAATCTGAGCGAAAACAGACAGATTGTTCTTCTTGATATGTGCTTTAACCTTGGTATGACCGGATTGTTAGGCTTTAAGCATACACTTTCATTAATTGAAAAAGGGGATTACCTTAAAGCATCCCAGGAAATGCTTAAATCAAAATGGGCAAAACAAGTGGGTAAAAGAGCAGTTGAGCTGTCTGATTTAATGCGTTTAGGATAAAAATATGACAATGGAACGAGATGATATTGAGAGAATTACCAGAATGGAAGAGAAAATTGATAACATTGGTGAAAAAGTGGATAAATTCTTGGAAATTGCTGAAGATTATCGAAACCATCCCTATGAATGTGAAAAGAAGTTTGTAAAACGAGAAGATTTTGAAACTGAGTTTGATAAGAATATGATCAGATACCAGGAGAAAACCCTTCAAAGAAAAAACAATCTTCTGAATTTCATTAACAATACCTATAAGCTGATTGTAACGATAGCCGTTATCATAATCACCTTTAATCAAATAATTGCAAAATGAGGTCAAAATGAAAAGATTTTGGGACTATTTATACATCAAAGAAGGGAATGCTCCCTTTGATTCTATTCCCCTGGCTACTTTAAACGGTGCAGAGTGGAAAAAGTTTGAACTAAGAGACCAAAGCAAGATATCTCCAGATAAAGATGGTGATACAGGCATGGGTGATGGTACAAAACGAGTTTCAGGAGAAAAAGCCGAAGTCTTGGCTCAAGTGGATTATACTCCGGAAGCTTATGCTCTTTTAAGAGGATTTATCAATAAAAAATGTACAATTGTATTGATCGATTCAGATAATCCTGATACTAATGGTGATTTTGTTGGATGTCCTGCCATTTTTGGTGTCAGACCCTATCCAAAGAAAAATATTGAGTCAGGAACTGATCCATACATAGAGATCTCTGGAGACAGATCAGCCAGAAGCCTTACCAATATCCAAAGAGATGTCACGGTCACTAATTAAGGGGATTACATGAAATATCCGGAGATTTATATCAGGGCAAAAAATCCAATCAGATTAAATGTAAAGTCAATCGGTAAATTGATTGAAGATTTAAATGGCTGGGTTCATGTACGAAATGTCAAAAAAGGGTCAAAAACAAGCACTGAAGGTGAAACCGAAGAAATGGGAGATGGTGGCAAATCCTGTACTGCTGAAAAATTAGTATATGAATTTTCTGGGATTGAGATGATAACAGGAGATTTCACAGCACTTAAAACATTACTGAATGACCCTGTTGATGTATGCTTTTTTGATAAAGAAAGTCGTGAGTATATCGCTTTGTATCGTTGTAGAGGCAGTGTCAAGAAAACAGCTGAAAGTGGCAACTCAATTACTTTTGACTTTATCATTGAAAAAAGATGCACTAATTCTGACCATGTGAGTCATGAATACACGCTTGATGAAGCTTATGTGAGTGGTATTGTGATCGATTCAGAAGACAACCCTGTCTCAAATGCTACCGTTACTTGTATTGATCCGGAAAAACCAGGGTATTTTGTGATAACTGACATCAGAGGTGAATTTAAGATTGAAGTTAAATGCAATATAAGTGGTGAAAGCAAGATCAATATCAGTAAAGACTCTACTTCCAGAGAGGTTATCGTCAATGTTAATCCTGGTGATTCAATCAATGATTTGGTGGTAAGAATCTGATGAACTTTGACATTTATGTTAAAAAGACTGAAAACAGCCCTGATATTGAAGTGTGGACTACAGTCAGTATCAGGGAGTTTATTCAATCAGCAGTTAAAATAGATCAATCACTTTCTAAAGCAAGTCTGGAAGTAGATCCGGCAATTATCAGTAAACTGGGAGATGGAACCAGTTTTTATACCGGTGATTTAATCAAAATCAGTTTTAAGTCTTTAGGAATGAATCCGGAAGAGTTTGCATTTCTCAGATCATTGGCAGAGGATAATCTTGATG
>JAGOCT010000243.1 GCA_017998585.1 Candidatus Cloacimonadota bacterium
GTGTTGAACCAAGATGATCTTTAATGGTATAATATTCATTATTGTTTCTATCAACTGCAATAATACCTCCGATACCGACAATATTTTTAGAAATGCTATTATTGTCAATCTCAACCAGCGGATAAGTGTCAAATCCATATAAATATGCTTTTTTACTGATGCTATTTCCTTCATTCACTGTTTCATACTTCTTTAAAGGTTTTTTTCTCGCAAAGAGCGCTAAGAACGCAAAGTAGAAAACGGGATTTGAGTTAAAAATGCGTACGCTTCTTGTGTGACCTACCGCAGATTTGACTTAAAAACTGTTGGATGCAAGTAGTAATTCTCGCAAAGAGCGCAATGTTCGCAAAGAATATATGAGTCGGCTACAAAAACCCCCTATTTTACTAAGCAATTGACTGATATTAGTCAATTTTAGCCTTACTTAACAAATTATCTGTCCAAAAATAGTATCGGGTTTTCATTTTTTGGATTATATATTTTTGGTTTTTAAGAAGCTTAAAAAGAGTAAGAATAAACAAAAACAATAAAGTTAACGGTTCTTTTACTTTGTACCTGAATATTCTTCCGAAGTTTATTGCAATTGCTGTTGTAAAGGCAAAGACTGTTGTTTTGAAGTATCCTCTGACTCTTAATTTGTGATCATCTGTTCGGCAGGAAAATTCTTTTACCGTTGCCTCAACATTTGGTCTGATATTTTTCTCTTTATCTGACAGTAATGAAAAACGCTGATGCCGTTCTTTCTTTTGAATATAGTCTGTATCAAAGTAAAGAAGTCTTTTTGTTTTTCTATTTTTAGCAGGGCATAAATCTTTCAAAGGGCATTGACTACATACATTTTTATCAAAAGCAGCTTTAAAATTGCCTTTCTTAGTCGTCTCACATTCAATTCTTTGATTCTGAGGACAAGTGATAAACATTAGATGATCTTGTTTCTCGAATTTAAATTCTACTTCTGAATTTTTCCCTTTGACAGCAGACTGATACATTGTAATATCAAGTTGTTCCAGTTTTTTATCATTATCAATACTACCATAGGCTCCATCAACAAATATTTTCTCTAAATCTGGCATTTGTTCTTTTACTTCTTCAATTATTTCATTCAGAATAACGCTGTCATCAACATTGTTTTTGCTGACATTTACATTTGTAATCAGATTCACTTTGTTATCTAGATTTGCTGTTTCGGTTACAGATAAGGAATGACCATGATGTTTTTCTCCCCTTTTGCATCTGTAAGTTGCATCTAAATCATCAGGAGATTGAATCGCATCAGAGCGAATATCTTTGGGCTTTTTGATTACCGCTTTTTCTGAATTTTCAAGGATAAAGAAATCATTTAATCCTCTTTCAAAGGCTTTATATTCAGATGTTTCTTTGTATTTTTCAGACATATTTGATTTAATCCAGAAATACATATTGCTTACATTTGTGAATTCATGTGGTAAATCAGAGCCTTTTATGTCGTAAATATATTTCTCAGATGTCTTTTCTGTATACTTGGCATATTGCTCACAAAATAATTTTTTATCAGAATCTTCCATTGCTCTGTACAAGCGTAAAACGATTTCTATCAGAAGTTGTAATAACCCATACTCCCGGATGTTTGAATCTATCATGAGTGAATCTGTCCGGGCAATATTAGTTTTTACCTTTAATGTTTTCAGCTGATCTTGTGTTAATGTATTAAATACTTTTTCAAACAAGTTGATTTTACTCTTTTCTGAATAATCTTTTACTCTGTTTTGAAAGTTAAAGAGTGTTGCTTCATTGAAAGGTACTTTTTCATAAGCAGAAAGACCAATAGCAGCACGAACAGCTATATTAAAATGTAAATGAAAAAACAATTCTTTGTATGTCCAATCATGTTTGCTTTTCAGAATCAGAGCTGACATCATAGCATTAACTGCTGAATTAGGTCGCCCATTGTTTTCACAAAATAAACTTTTGAAAAGCTCCTCATCGATTTTACAAAAAACAAGCTCATAAAAAGTATAAAATTCTGTTTCTTTTACATTGTCAAAGAAGACACTCATGTCGTCAACGCTATACATATCTATTGTTAATTGCTTGTGAGAATCATTTTTCTTAAACATATTAAACCTACTTTTCACTTGTTATATTTAAGTACATTTTATGCTCTTTATGTTTTTCGTCAAGTATTATTTTTGTATTTATGTATATATATTTCCCATTATATATTTACAGTATGTTTTTATAGTGGACTCATATATTAATTCTTTGACTGTTTCAATTTTCTGATCACTAATTGTTTTAGCCATTTTTTAACTCTCCGCCCGCTAATACTTTTTTTTATTTAGATAGCCAATAAAACTAATAAGCTCAAATTTAAATCCCAGTACCAGTATTATAAATCGAAGTAGTTTATAGTTTTCATAATAATATTAAATACTGGTAGATGGGATCTTCTGTAAGGCTTTATCTATATATTTTCAATCAGTTACAACGTTTTAAGTCCATTATAAACATCATTACCGAGTTGCTCACATGACACAATTAATCTGTCAATTTCATTCATCATCTGATGCATTGAGGTATTCAGTTTTAGAATTTTTTCTGCAGAACCAAACAGATCGTCAAAATCCTGAAGCATTCTATCAATTGATCGTTTACTGTGTGTCATCTGACCGGAAACATCATCTGAAACACTACTTTGTTCTGAAACAGCAGCAACAATGGTACTATTGATTGATCCAAACCCTGACATTACATCATTAAGTATATTTATCTGAGAAACAACCTGATGAATCTGTTCCATCATGTTATTGATATTATTGAGAATATCTTCACTGGCATCTCCTGTCTTTTTGGCAAGAGATTTCACTTCGTTTGCAACTACAGCAAATCCTTTGCCTGCTTCACCTGCTGAGGCAGCTTCAATTGTGGCGTTAAGCGCAAGCATATTGGTCTGGTCAGCAATGTTGTTGATAATATTGATAATTTTGCTAATATCTTTTGTACTGCTTTCCAGCAAAGAGACTGACTGATGTACGGTTTTAATGGATGACTGGGCATTTTCATTAATTTTAGTTTGAGAAACCATATTTTTTTCTATTTCATGAACACTCTGATTTAATTCATTGATAGACAATGTAATACCATCAGTGGTACTTTGCACGGATTTTGCTGATCCAACCATTTGTTTCAGATTCTGATCCACAGATGTGGAAAGCTGATTAATATCATCTGACATTTTTTTGGTATCATAGATTTCATTGGAAATGCTTTCTATTTCTTTCTTAATTGTGCCGACAGAGTCTATCATCTTTAATACAATTTCTTTGCGTTCCTGTATCTGTTCATTAAGATTCTGTTGAAGTTCATAGACCTTCTCCTGAAAATCAATGATTTCCTGCTTTTCTTTTTTTAACTGATCAGCAATATAATGATGACAATTTTCCGGTTTATTCAAACCATTAAATATTGCAATTGCCATATCTTCACACTTACCATATCCGCATGAATTACAGTTGAAAATATCTTTTTCTTCAAACTTGTTCATTTTATGATAAATAGCCCATTTCTCTTTCTCAGTCGGTTTTTTAATTGCAAAATTATCACTCAGATTGAGATAAGTACGTTTGTACAAATCGGGTTTCCAGTATTTGTTCAATAGCTCATTTATAGCCTTTTTACTTCTCTTTTCTGCAGATAATCCTTTTTTCAAATATCTTTGTTTCATGTCTTCCGAACGTTTTTGAATATGGTATTCCAGTTCATCCGTATGCATTATTCTGGCATTGGTACCAGTTCCGGCATTACAACCCTGTTCACAGTTCAGGCAATCCACCAGCACGGGCGCATAACCTTTCCTGATAACATCTGAAAAGTGTTCTAAATAGTGATAGATTGTAGGATTTCCTTCAATCTTACGGGTTAATGAAGCAATATCACTGTTTTCTCTCTCGACAGTTTTTAATCACCCGGAGAAGAAAACAATACTGCTCTTTCAGCAGGCGGATTGTCAAATTCTTCTTCTTTGAATTGATTCAGATTAACC
>JAGOCT010000244.1 GCA_017998585.1 Candidatus Cloacimonadota bacterium
TAGAAGAAGCCTGCAAATGCAGGCTTCTTATTTCGTGATTGAGTCATTTCAACTCAAACAATTTATTTCATCATCAGCATTTTTCTGGTGACTCTTCCATGATTGGTTTGAATATGGTAGAAATATATACCTGATGATACATTCTTTTGCTTATGATCTTTACCATCCCAGACAATTTTATGAACACCTGCTTGTTTGTTTTCATTGATAAGCGTTTTTACTTTTTGCCCTTTGATGTTATAAATATTGATTTTGACATGCGTATCTTTTGCCAGACCATACTGAATTGTTGTTGTTGGATTAAATGGATTAGGATAGTTTTGAGAGAATAGTTTTTTGGGGATTGGAACAGATGAATGATCTTCCGGATTAAGTAAACGATTTAATTGTTTAAATTTATCTGCTTTACTTACTAATATCGCATTAATTTTAACCTGGTTATTGACATAATCAGTTGCAGCTTTATTTTCCGTATTCTGATACTCTTCCAGAAGAGAGATATTATCCAGATTGATTTTTGCACAGATTACGCTCACTTCATCGTCATCATTTTGAATCCTGTCTGAAAGTATGTTTTTTGCCATTTGCAGATTTGTATCCGATTTACTTTCAATCATCATATAACAACGCTTTTCGTAGTCCTTCATCAGGTAAACATAATCTTTCATCTCATCGATATTAAGAAAGACAGGTGGATTTTCATAAAGACCTTCATAGACTAATCTTAATTCCTCAAAATCTCCTTTAATATAACCTGTTATGTTAAAGCATTCGTCTGCTGACTCTTTCCAGTAATCTCTTTCATTCTCAATTTGGTTTATCAGAACATTTTTAAATATCAATAATGCAGGAATATAATCTCCCTGCTTTAACAGATCTCTTGCCTGATCGAATTCATTTTCTATGACAAACGGTGTATTTTGGTTTGGAGAAGAGTCCAAATTATTGATAAAAAAGCTTGAAGTAAAATTACTATTTGAGATAACTACAAAAAGACTGTCATTATTTGCTTGAAAATAATTTTTAGAACAATTAATGATCTGAGGTATTGTTGTTCGATTATATACATTAAAATCATTCTGAGAAGGATTATAAAAATCATTATGTCCTGATTTTAACTTAAGTGATGAGGTTTTACTTAAAGTAACATGATTTGTAGTTTGAGATAAATGACCTAAAACATTGTGTGCATTCCATGATATGTCAGGATAAGCATTATCTAACAATTTAAGATTATTCATACTGTTAAATATATTGTTGATAAATCTTGGAGAAGATCCCAATACCTCTATCCCAGTATTTAAATACATGAAATTACTATTTCTAATTTGCCAAATCATGTCTGGTAAATTTTCAGATCTTGATATTGGAAAGGTAAAATTATTCTCCATTCTGATTCCAATGGGTGTTCCATTTACTAAGTCTAATCCCAAATTGTATCGTTTAAATAAACAGCCATCAATTTTTGTATTGGTAAAAATATTATCAATTCCAATAAGGTTATCAGTAAACTCACAAACAGTTATTGGTAACATATTGCCTTCTCCAAGCAACCTAATTCCTGTATTATTTTTTTGAAATATGCAGTTTGAAATATGATCGTTATTTGAACTTGGAGTGTAGTAACTCAAAGCAGTATCAAACCCTTTGAATGTACTGTTTTCTATTATTAAATGATTTCCATCATAACTATAATATTCTATTCCAATATTATTATTCTGGTATCCGTTGAATATTGTATTGTTGATACTAATATCAGATTCAACTCCCCCTTCTCTTGGGATTAGAGAGAGTAATTTATCCTTGCTTGTCAACTCTGAGTCGTTAATGATAATATTGCTATTACTCCCATATTGAATACAACCCATATCAGCAGAAATATTTACATTGTTTATATTTGTTGTAGAATTTGCTTTGCATGCTATAACAGTTCCTTTGGAATAGATAGAGCTATTTGATATTGACACATTTCCATAATTATCTATAAAAAGGTTATTAAGCAAGTTGGACTTTACATTTGCATTTAAAATATCCAGTTGACCATCTATATCATTGATGATACGCGCATTGATAAATTCTACACTATCTGAAATAGTCAGGTAGCCTTTATTTATAATATCATGGTAGATTTTTTGATTTGATAATTCTAATGTATCATTAGCCTTAACCACTGCTGGTACTTGACGATCTCCTATCTTAATAAAAAGCCCTTCTCCAGCTTCAATTTGGATATCACATACTCCATTTGAAAGGTTATAAATATCTCCTGTTAATGTATTTGTAACGACCTGATTCGGACTAAGACCATCAATTGTTAATCTGAGTGTTTGAGGAGATGCTGTTGAAAAAGCGTTATTAACGTTGAAGGTTGCGACGATATCACCTTCTACGCCAATTGTTCTTTTATTGGTTCGTCTGTTGACTAACATGAGATAGACTTGATTATCAATATCTGTATATGAACCATACTGGACATATCCGGAATAAGAAGGTGTTATGGCGGAATTATCATTTTGATTAATAACCTGACCACTAACAGAAAAATTGTTGCTGCCTGTTGATATCAATTCATTTACTGTCATGATAGTCCCTGCATGTTCCCATTCTAAGTCTTTGGTCATATGCCCAATTTTCTTTATGTTAAACAGCGCTTCTTTTATGACTTCATACTGAGATAAAGCTTCTAATGCCCCGCCTCTCTTATTGATGGCTGCAATTTTTGGATCGGCATCACCTCTGTATTCTGTCGAAGTATCACCTTCATCAGACGGATTTCCAGGATTGACATTAATGGAATCAAGATTAGTATTTGCCATCATCCGGAAAGTTTGAATCCCATCCGCCCCATAGCACATAGGTAAATACATCAACATCCTTTGCTGTGCATCCGGAGGTAACATGATTCCATTCCAATAGCCTGATACACTCCATTCTCCATAAGTCTGTACAACCGGCAGAAAGCGGAGAGTATCGTTTCTGACGCTTTCATAGTAATCACACATATTCGTAATTAGCTGTTGTATATGCTCACTATTTATAGTACTACTATTATATTTTTTCTTTTGATTACCATATAAATACCAGTCTGGAGCAACAACTCTTGACTCTGTTTCAATTTTAAAATGATTCATCAAATCGTATTTAATGTCAGAGTAATTATCCCTTCCATACCCATTAACGGCTGTTATCATGTGCAAATTATTTGCAATCGCTTTTTCATTAATCAATTTAAAGGCTTGAAACTGAGGGGGTAAAGGCTCGTCTCTGCTTTCCAGATAGACAATATTATCATTTTCTTCTCGTAAATCCGATATTCTTGTATTGATTGAGTCAAGCCAATGAGAGTCAGGATTTTTAAGCGATCTGAAAAGATTGTCTTCCATTGTAACATTATCAATCAATAAATCGCCATTGTTCATATAATAGAGAGTAGGAGATATATAGAGTATTTTACCACCCCAGTAGGTTTCCAATGAATCGCCCTGGCTTCGCAGATAAGACATTAGTTCGCTTACACTCAGTTTATATTCAATCGTAACAAAACCATCCTTATGGGGTAAAGTCTGATTTAATAGATGTGCTTTTGTAATCGTGTTCTCATTATAGATGTTTGGATAAGTGGAATGCAAAAGACTTGATATGTTGTAGTCAAATGGAATGTCGGATCTGCTTTTAACGGCTATTTTTAATCCGGCGATATAAACGGCTCCATCGTTAGTTGTCAAAGAATCTAATAACGTGACCTTGTGTTTTATATATAATGTATCAATTAATTCATGGGTCAACATCATGCCTGTCAAATATCTGATTTCATTTCCATTAATCCAGGTCGCAACCATTGTTTGCCTTACTTTTAGATTTTTCACCGCATAATAACCATAGCTGTTGGCTCTCGGACTGCATTTTAATGCTTTCCAATTATAATTATCATCAGAGTAAATTGACAGATTTGATATAGGATCAGGGTCAGATTCTATCCCGTAAAACCAAAAAGGATTTGAAGAGTTACTGGGAAAGGC
>JAGOCT010000245.1 GCA_017998585.1 Candidatus Cloacimonadota bacterium
ATGGCTGTTGCTCCTGAAAATGTACCGCTTATCCTTGATGAACTACGCAACTCATGCTATACCGAAGCCTGTGTTATTGGCAAAGTACAAGACAGACAAGAAAAATATATCACTTTGAAATAGATCAGGTCTCATTGTGAGGTAAAATGACAGAAACACACAACATTGAATACAAACAGAGCTGGCATGATGATTATCTTAAAAGTATATGTGCTTTTGCAAATGCATTTGGAGGACTTCTATATATTGGGAAAAATGATAATGGCGAAATAGTCAATCTTAAACACTCTACTCAATTAATGGAAGATATCCCAAATAAAATTAAAAATAAATTGGGAATAATCTGCAATGTTGAGCTTGTTGATGAAAATGGTAAAAAATACATTGTTGTTACAGTAAATCCATATTCTGTTCCGGTATCATTGCGAGGGAGATATTACTTCAGATCAGGTAGTACTACTCTAGAGTTATCAGGTCTACAGCTAAATGAATTTCTGCTAAATAAAACTGGAAAAACTTGGGATGATTTATTTGAAGACAGTGCTACTATTGATGATATTGATATTGAATCAGTTAAAAAATTTATAAATGATAGTACTGCTAAAGGGAGAATGCCTGATACAAAAGGCTTAAATCTCCTACAGATACTTGAAAAATTGCGACTTTCAAAAAATAGTAAGATAAAAAGAGCAGCTTTAATATTATTTGGGAAAGACCCGAATATATTTTTCCCAAATATTCAGGTAAAAATTGGAAGATTTTCAAATGATGCTACAGATTTAAAGTTTCATGAAGTTATCGAAGGAAATTTAGTAAAGATTCTTGAAGAAGTACAAATTCAACTTGATAACAAGTTTCTAATCAAACAAACTGTTTTCTCTGGAATGAGGCGAATAGAAAAAGGGGAATATCCAATTGAAGCACTTAGGGAAATGCTTTTAAATGCGCTTGTTCACCGAACATATATGGGGGCGCCAGTTCAAATTAGGGTCTTTGATAATAGAATTTCAATCTGGAATGAAGGGAGTTTACCTTTAGGATTAAGTGTCGAAAATTTAAAAAAAGAACATAACTCTCGCCCAAGAAATCCAAAAATTGCTGAAGCCTGTTTTAAATCAGGATATATAGACACATGGGGTCGAGGTATCTTAAAAATACAAAATGCATGCAAAGAAGCGAACCTGCCAGAACCAGAATTTATTGAAAAAGATGGTGGTTTCGAAGTAACTCTTTTTAAATTTATCGATCATTTAACAGGTGGTACAACAGGTGGTACAACAGGTGGTACAACAGGTGGTACAACATTACTTAATTCAAGACATTATCAGATACTTACAATACTTGAAAATAATAATAAAATATCAACAAGACAAATTGCAGAAATAGTCGGAATAAATCATTCAGCTGTAATTAAGCATTTAAATATTATGAAGAAAGAAGGTTTGATTATCAGAGTAGGTGGCACACATGGTTACTGGGAAATTCAAGGTTCAACAATAATTAAAAAATAATTGGTAAGAAATTTTATACAAACAAAAATGGAGGTGAAATGGATTCCATACTCAGTTTAAAAGGGCTGCATAAGCAATATGAAAAAGTAACAGCTCTGCATTCCATTGATCTGGAAATCCCCAGAGGAACCGTCTTTGGTCTGCTTGGTCCGAATGGTGCTGGCAAGACCAGTATGATTCGTATGATTACGCATATAACGATGCCGGATGCTGGCTCATTATCCTTTCAGTTCAATAATAAAAGCATAAAAGATCCGATGAACAATATCGGCTATTTACCTGAAGAACGCGGATTGTATCCTGAAATGAAAATCGGTGAGCAGTTAAAGTTTTTCGCTCAGATGAAAGGCTTGTCAAGCAAGGAAAGCGAACAGAATATGAACTACTGGCTGGAGCGTATGGATATGAAAGACTGGGTCAGTAAAAAGGCTCAGGAATTGTCCAAAGGGATGCAACAGCTGGTTCAGTTTGTTACCTGTGTCATTCATAAACCGGAATTACTGATATTGGATGAGCCGTTTTCAGGTTTAGACCCTATCAATTCAGAGAGACTCAAAAAGGAAATCATCCAGTTATCTAAGGAAGGGAAAACGATTATCTTTTCCACGCATCAGATGGGACAAGTCGAAGAGATGTGTGATGAGATTGCCTTGATCAATAAAGGTAAAATCATCCTGGAAGGTGATTTGAAAGAGATCAAAAACCACTTTAAGAAAGGCGTTTTTGAAATCAGATACAATGGGACATTTCCTGCTGAAAAGACCATAGATGGCTTTGAGATTGTTCAGGAAGCACAGGGACATGCCTTTATTAGCTGTTTGCACCAGTGTTCTTACAGTACGCTGTTAAAAACTCTCTCAGACTATGTGGAAATCTATTCATTTACAGAGATTCTACCCAGTCTGCATGAAATCTTTATCGAACAGGTAACCTTAGCCAAAGAAAAAGCGGAGGCAATCAATGAGTAAAACCTTTATCGTGTTTAAAAAAGAATATCTTACCAGAGTTAAGAAAAAAAGCTTTATTATCATGACACTTCTGGTCCCGATTCTAATGTTGTTACTAATGACTTTACCTGTTTTGATGACTTTTTTTAAGACTGGAACGACTCATGTGGCTGTGTTGGATGAAAGCGGAGAGTTTTCTGAAGTATTTGACAACAGTAAATCCCTACAGTTTCATGCAGTAAAAGGCAATCTGAACGAGTTAAAAGCCAAGATCAATGAGAAAAATGCTGATTATCAGGCATTGTTATATATTCCCAAATTTGATATTCAATACCCAGGAGGATTTGTACTCTATTCAGACAAACAGATTGGGATGTCAGTCCAGAAATCCATTGAGAATAAGATTCAGAATCGAGTGGAAACGCTTCGTTTTATCAATGCGGGTATTGACAAAGATAAAGTCAATGAACTGAAAGTGTCGATTGATCTGGAAAATATCGTCCTTCAGGAAACTGGCGAGAAAAAAGGGAATGCGATTGTTTCAATTGCCTTGAGCCAGATTATGGGCTTTTTCCAGTATTTTATGATTTTCTTTTATGGTGGACTGATCATGATGGCTGTAACTGAGGAAAAGAAAAACAGAATCGTAGAGATCATTGTCTCATCTATTCCGCCTTTTCAGCTGATGCTGGGAAAAATATACGGGATTGCAGCTGTTGCAATCACACAGCTGATCATATGGATTGTGTTTATCTCATTGATAACCATGTTTTTCTCCATGTTTATGATGCCGTTTATGATGGAACAGCAACAGGCGATGGAAGCGGCTTCTTCGATTGATACCCAGAGTATCGTGGATACGATTAGCAATATTGAAGCGTTTAATATCCCCCTGATGGTGTTTGCTTTTTCATTTTTCTTTATCTTTGGTTATCTGTTTTATTCTGCCCTATTTGCCGGAGCCGGTGCGGTAACGGATGATTCTTCACAAAATCAGACGATTACGATTCCTTTATCAATCCCGATTATTCTGTCCCTGATGATCATGGTTAATGTGTCTGAACAACCTCACAGTCCCCTGGCAATCTGGTCATCGATAATTCCTTTCTGTTCGCCCATTATTATGATTGCACGTCTGCCTTTTGGGGTGCCTGCATGGCAGTTAATCCTGTCAATGGTCTTACTGGTACTTGGATTTATGGTCAATACCTGGATTGCCGGAAAGATTTACCGGATTGGTATCCTGATGTATGGTAAGAAAATCAACTGGAATGATATTCGTAAATGGCTGTTTGTCAGATAAAATTCAGAGTGTGAAATGAAAGATTTAAAAACATATATCCAGATTTTTAGAGACTTTGTCTTAGAATATCGCTATGAAAATGAAGCAGATCAGAGAAATATCGATTTAAAACTGTACCATACCGAACGGGTACTTGAGATTGCTCAGTATCTGATTGAACATCTAAAATCAGTGATTAAACCTGAACTGATTCCACTGGTAGAATTGAGCGCTCTGTTTCATGATATCGGACGCTTTGAACAATACCGTCAATTC
>JAGOCT010000246.1 GCA_017998585.1 Candidatus Cloacimonadota bacterium
CTGTCTGGTCAGGAAATGGATTTCAACACATGAATTTCTTTATTTCATCTGCTTTAGTGAATGACAGTTATCTGGGTCCAGAAGATGAAATAGCTGTGTATGATGGACAGTATTGTGTTGGGGCAGTTAGATTAAATCAAATGATCTATAATTATCCGTCTGGAACCGTCTCAATTCCTGTATCCCTTGATGATCCAACTACTCTTCAGATAGATGGATATACAGTAGGAAATACGGTTTCGTTTAGAATCTGGAAGAATGATACACAAAGAGAATATACAGAGCCACCTATTATTGCTGATTATATTCAGGGTACACCTGTATTTCAGATAGGAAGCACAGCGCTTGTTCAACTGAGTGTATCGGATAATATCATGCGACCTGTCTATTTAAGTCCACAGCCTCCTCATGCAGGTCAGGTGTTTGGTCAGGGACAATATCTGGTTGGTACTCAGGTTAGTATTAGTGCCATGCCATACGAAGGTTGGCAGTTTGATTACTGGACAGATATTTATGGAAATATTTACAGCTATGATAATCCATTCTCATTTACGATGCCAGACAATTATTTCGAATTGTATGCTCAGTTCTCAGAAATTCAAATTCAGGGAACGGCATTATCAGGCTATGTTAACAATGCAACTAATGGCCAACCGGTTGCTAATGCACTTGTTACGATAGGCTCATTGTCTGCAACTACAAATGAAAATGGATACTATTTGATTCAAAACATCCCTGAAGGCGCTTTAAACAGTGAGTTTACAGCAAGTCCGTTATCTGGAACAGCTCCTCTGGGTGTCCAGTTCTATGATATGTCCAATGATAATGTACATTCACTTAGTTCATCTGCCAATGGTTATTCAACTTATATGAATAATCACCTGACTTTGATAGCAAATACCAACAATACCTTCAATATAGCACTTTCGCCTACACTTACTGAAGGCGTGTTAAGATTTGTATTATCATGGGATGCTGAACCGAGAGATCTGGATTCTCATTTACTGACACCGAATGTTGAAGGGAATTCCTACCATGTTTACTATGCAAACAGAGGTAGTTTAAATTCAGCTCCCTATGCTTATCTGGATGTGGATGATACAAATGGTTATGGACCTGAAACGGTAACAATCAACCAGTTAGCTCAGGGTAACTATGCCTACTACATTCACAAATATTCCGGATATGGACAAATTTCTACTTCTAATGCCCAGGTACTTGCTTATGATCAAAATGGTCTGGTTTATGCAATCAATGCACCTACAACAGGGAATGGGATTTACTGGCATGTCTTCAATATTGATGGAAACTCAGGCCAAATTACTGTTATCAACCAATTGATGGATTATCCTCCGGCATCACGTGATATGATTGCAAAGCACAATCTCAATAAACTGGAGAGAAAACTTAATACTGAAGTTTCAGATACTGAACACAGAGAAAAACTGGTTTCAGCTCCTCAACGCAGTGTTAACAGCTGGTTATGGGATTTTGGTGATGGAAACAGCAGTACAGAACAAAATCCATATCACATTTATCAACTACCTGGTGCTTATCATGTCAGCCTGACAACTAGCAATGGGATGGATAATCATACGATTACCAAACAGTCATTCATTCATGTTCAGGCTCCTCAACAAAATCATTTCAATCCTGTATGGGCTGGAAATGGCTATCAACACATGAACTTCTATATTCGTTCAGCCATTGTAAACAATAATGAATTATCTGCTGGTGACGAAATTGCAATATTTGACGGAGAACATTGTGTGGGTATGGTAAAACTAAACAATCAGATTTTACAATATCCAAATCAGATTGTACCGCTTGTATGCTCTCACGATGATCCAATGACACCAGAAACAGATGGATATACCATTGGAAATCAGGTGATGTTTAAAATCTGGAAAAATAATCAGATGCATGAATATTCTGATACTCAGATAACGACAACATATATTCAGGGGACAGACACATTCCAGATCGGAACAACATCAGTTGTTGATTTGTATGTCGGAGGTCCTGTCAGCTATCAAGTGACAGGTACTGTTTCTCCTGAAGGAGCTGGTGTTATTAATGGTATTGGCTCATATTTACCTGGAGACATGGTTCAACTGTCTGTTTATACAGCGCCTAATTACCGCTTTATTCACTGGACTGATGAATCCGGACAATATATCAGCAGAGCTAATCCATTTGTATTTACAATGCCTGCTGAAAACAGACAATTCATTGCACATTTCATGCCGGTCAGTATATCAAATCATTTTATTCCTGTATGGACAGAAATGCCTGTAAATTATATGACTTTCAATGTTAGTTCTGCATATTTTGATGGCAGACAGGCGCAAGCGGGTGATGAAATTGCGATCTTCGACGGAGATTTATGCGTCGGATCTATCAGACTGACTCAATCAATTACAGATTCTGTTTCCTTTATTGCAGCGATGGATGATCCGAATACCCTAGAAACAGACGGCTTTATTGCAGGCAATCCACTTGTTTTCAAAACGTGGGATGATGTCAATGGTATCGAAATTAGTGGTCAAGACTTAATCGTCTCATATATTTATGGAGGACCTGACTTCCAGCCAGCTACTTCAGCGCATGTTCAACTCAGTAGCTATCAGACCAGTTACTTTGTTTTGGATTTAAGCGTTGATCCTTTGTTTACCGGTACAGTTTATGGTGCAGGAATCTATGAAGCAGGTCAGGAAATCACTGTTGAAGCTTATCCATTTGAAAACTACCAGTTCTCACACTGGTCTTATAATAACCTAATGGTAAGTGATTCGGTGTTCTATACCTTTACATTAAATCAAAATATGCTGTTAACCGCTCATTTTACTCCGATTATCAATCAACCACCTGTATTGGATTTACCAGCTGAACTGACCATTCTGGAAGATCAGCCTCAATGGATTGATTTTAGTCCATATCTTTCTGATCCGGATAATGATATTAGCCAATTAACAATAACGGGTTTTCCAACTGCCAATATCGATATTCAGGTTTATGGTCATGAGGTCTGGCTTTATCCTTCAACAGACTGGTCTGGAAGTGAAACCATTCATTTTATGGTGGACGATGGCGTTTACAGACAGACTTCCCGCTCATCAAAGGCTATCAATAGTGCTTCAACTTTATTGAATGTCATTCCAATCAATGATGCACCTTATGTAACTAATAACATGGAACCTATAGAATTCTATGAAGATACAGTATTCTTTGGCACTAACCTGAACTCATTCTTCTACGATGCAGACTTACCTTATGGAGATCATCTGAGTTTTAGCACCGGAGAATATGACGGCATCAATATTCAGATACTCAACGGTGAATTCTCTATTACTCCAGAACCAGATTGGCAAGGTAGTCATTGGGTCGAATTTACAGCAACAGATGATAGTTTACAAATGGTTTCATTTGGTGTGAATGTCACTGTGTTGAATACGAATGATGCGCCTTCGATTGATTTACCTGCTGAATTTGTAGGACTGGAAGATCAGGTATTGGCAATAGATTTTAGTCCTTATCTTTCAGATAAAGACAATTCAATATGGGATCTCCAGATTTTTGCCAGCAACACAGAACATATCAGCGTTTCGATTTACGGGCAAACTGTATATTTCAGCCCTGCAGAAAACTGGTCAGGTACAGAGAGCTTCCAGTTTTATGTCAATGACTATGTCGATAGTTCTGCAAGAGTCAAACATACCCGTGCCACAGCAACAGACAATGTAGATGTTACTTTCTTGCCAGTGAATGATGCCCCATACATTACTCAATACTCTGAGTATATCAACTTAGATGAAGACACTCAGTTAACTGGATTGAATCTAAACAATTACTTTGCTGATTATGATTTAGCTTATGGAGATCATCTGACGATCGGTACACCAAACGATTATGAAGGCATTGATATTCAGATTGAACAGGGAATCGTTACGATTACCCCTCAGCCAAATTGGTATGGCTATCATTGGGTGGAATTTACTGCTACTGATGAC
>JAGOCT010000247.1 GCA_017998585.1 Candidatus Cloacimonadota bacterium
ATATTACAGGTAATATTCATCATTTTCATATTATGCTCCTTTACGGTTGATGACAGTATAGATTACCGGTACCAGAATAAGAGTGATCATGGTTGAAATCAGAAGACCGCCAATCATGGTAATTGCCATGGGTTTCCACATTTCAGAACCCATTCCGCTGCTTGTTGCCATTGGCAACATACCTAAAATAGTTGTCAGAGCTGTCATTAACACAGGTCTGAGACGTGAATGACCCGCTTCAACTACCGCATTCATCAGAGAACGTCCTCTTGCTCTTAACAGATTGGTATAATCTACAAGAACAATACCATTGTTAACGACTACACCCACCAACATGATGATACCGATGAATGTTGTCACACTAAGTGTTTCACCGGTTGCCAGGAATGCCCAGATAACTCCGATGATGGATAACGGAACTGCAAACATGATGATAAAAGGATCTTTCATGGAACCAAATTGTGACGCCATCACCATATAAACCAGTAAGATACCTAAAGCAAAGAGCATAATCAGTGATTTAAAAGATTCCTGCTGTTCTTCATACTGACCACCAAAGTCCACAATCACACCATCAGGTATATCTATTTTTGAGATTTCTTTTTTCACTTCTTTAACTGCTGTACCAAGAGATACGTCTTTTAAATCAGCAGAGACATAGATGATACGTTGCTGAGATTCGTGTTTGATTTCCAGAGCGCCTTTCGCTTCAACAATTTCTGCAAAAGACCTGAGAGCCACGCTTTGTCCGGTGAGTGTCGGAATGAGAATATCGCCAATCGCTTCGATGTTATTTCGGTATTCCGGTGCATAGCGAATGAGCACGTTAAATTCTTCACCGTCTTCTTTATACTGTGTCGCTTCAACGCCATAGATACTTTGTCTGACGCTTAACCCGACCATTGCAGCGTTGATACCCAGTTCTCTGGCTTTGTCACGGTCAATGATTACCTGAAGTTCCATTTTACCTGGATCAATTGTATTACTGATATTACTGAGTTTTCCATATTTAACCAGTGTTTTCTCTATCTTAAGTGCTGTTTCGTTCATCTTCTCAAAATCAGTACCCATAACCTTGATATCGATTGGCTTTTTATTACCCAGCATTGCTTTTCCCAGCATACTGCCACCAGACATAGAGAATTTTTCTATCTCAGGAATTTGTGCAACCCGTTTACTGATGCGGTCAGCAACTTCAGCGGATGAATAATCACGATCATCAGGGATAACAATTTTTGAGCCGATGGTAAAGGCATTCTTACCTTCCTTAAAGCTCATGATTGAGAGTACACCCTTTTCAGTCTGACCAATGATACTGTAATGGGACAGCATATCTTTTTTAGGGATTTCTTCAAGGAAAATATCTTCTACCAGACCGGCTACACGTTCTGTTTCACTCAGTGTAGTTCCTACCGGTAATTCTACAGAGACCATCAGGTCACCGGCATCAAAGTCAGGGATGTAGTTGGTTCCGACAGTCATGCCTAAACCAAGGGTAATGAAAAATAATCCGATTGAACTGTATATCACTGTTTTCCTGTGTTTTACTGACCAATCCAACCATTTTTTATATTTGTTTTCTGTTTGAACGAAGATTTTTTCAAAGAAAGTAAAGAGTTTACCATGGGTTTTCTTTTGTTCTTGAATGGGTTTAATCAAACGAGAAGCCAGCATCGGTGTCAGAGTGAGGGCTGTAAATAATGACCCGATTAACGTAACAGAGGCAATCTGAGCCAATTGTTTAAACAGAATACCGACAACGCCACCCATAAAGACCATTGGTAAGAATACGACTATTGTAGTCAAAGTAGAGCCAGAAATTGCCATACCCATTTCAGCTGTACCAAAAATCGCTGCTTCCTGAGGTCTGGCTCCGTTTTCTATATGTCGTGTGATGTTTTCCAAGACCACGATGGCATTATCTACCACCATACCCAGTGCGATTGCCAGCGCCATCATAGAGAAAATATTGATGGAAAATCCGGCAACAAACATATAGATGAAGGCTACTACCAGAGAAAAAGGAATGGTCAAAATGATAATCAAACTGTTTTTGACGTCTCTCATAAAGAAAATAACTACGAAGATAACGAAGAAAGCTGCATACCAAATAGTTGAAGAAACATTTTTAATGGAGTGTGATACCAATACAGAAGAGTCAATTGCCTGATTGATTATGACATCTTTTGGCAGGGTTTTCTGAATTAATGCAATTTCTTTTTTAACCGCAGAAGCCACTTCCAGCGTATTCGCTCCGGATTGCTTCTGAACCATGATTACAACAGATTTCTCTTTAAAACTCTTTGTGATTTCATCTTTATCTTTATAGTCATCACGAACAGATGCTACGTCAGAAAGGCGAACGATCTTGCCATTAAATGAAGAAATAACCAGATTTTCGATATCAGCGGTTGAAGTGAATTCTCCGGGTACTCTGACAGCCAGTTCATTAAGCCCTAAATCGATATTACCGCCTGGAACTGTCATGTTCTCTGTTTTGAGTGCCTGGGCAATAGTTGCCATGTTTAACTGATAAGCCTGAAGACGATAAGGATCTACTTCAACCTTGATTTCACGTTCTTTCTGACCGATGATAATAAAATTACCGACTCCTTTAACGCGTTTTAAGCGATCAGTCATCTTTTCTTCAAGAATCTGATCAAGTGAATTATAGCTTTCTTTCGCTGAAACGTTATAGATAATCACCGGTACCATTGAGCTGTTGACTTTGATAATTGCCGGAGAGTGAGCGCTTGAAGGCAGATCTTTTTTGACCAGTTCCAATTTATCTCGTGTATCATTGGAAGCTTCATCCAGATTGGTATTCCAGTCAAACTCCAATGAGATAAATGATACATTTTCTTTTGATTTGGAGCTTACTTTTTTCAAATTCGTTACACTGGAAAGTTGATTTTCAAGTTGTTTGGTAACCTGTTCTTCTACTTCACTGGCAGAAGCGCCAGGGTAAACTGTAACGACTGTAATGGCAGGGTATTCCACATCTGGCAGAATATCTCGGGGTAACATGGTAAGTGAAACTACTCCGAATATCATCAATGCCAAAAAGAACATCAATGTAAATACGGGATTTTTGACTGCAATCTGAGGGAGTCTCATTCTGCCCCTCCGCCTAACTGAACATCTGTGCCGTCCATCAGTTTGGTTTTACCGGCTGTAATCACCTGATCACCAGCCTGAACGCCTTCCACCAGTATTTCATCACCAATTGATTTCAATGGGGTTATTACTTTTTTTACTGCTTTGCCATTATCAAAAACAAAGACAAAGCTTTCATTCGTACCAGATTGTTTCATCATGGCAAAACGAGGGATAAATAAACCTTTTTCAACAGGCATTTTCAAACTGACACGGGTAAACATCCCTGGCATCAGTTTTTTAGACGAATTATTAACGATGATATCCACGGTAGTCGTTCTGGATAAATTAGATAAAATCGGATGAATTGTTTCAATTACACCTGAGAAACTTTCATTGGGGTAAGCATCACATTGAATCTCTGCTTTTAAGCCTTTTTTCAATTGAGATATATCTTTTTCATTGACCTGGATTTGCACTTTAACCGTATTTAACTGCATCAGTCTGACTACTCCTGAAGCATGAGAATAGCCTGGATTCAATGCAGGCATAATTGAGAAATTCTCTCCTTCTTTTACCAGAATTTCCACGACCGTTCCTGCAAATGGTGCAATAATCTGGGTATTTTTTCTTAACAAATTGAATTTTTCTTTAGTCGCTTCCAATTTAGCTTTTAAATGATCAAATTCCATTTCTGAGATTGAACCTTTGGAAAAAAGCTGGGAGACTCTGTTAAAGTCTTTTTCAATTGCTTTGTATTCGATCTGAACCTGTGTAAATAATTCATCTGAAAGTTGGGCAATCACTTGTCCTTCTGTCACGTTCTGCCCTTCTTGAACGTATATTTTTTCCACTTTACCTGGCAGGCTGGCACCCAGATTGGCTTCTTTCCTTGCTT
>JAGOCT010000248.1 GCA_017998585.1 Candidatus Cloacimonadota bacterium
TAACTATCTGTAATTTATCCAAACTATAAAAGTTCATAAATGGCCTTTTGTCATTAAATTTGCCTTTTCCGTCCTGGATATGTACATGAGGCATAACTCCAAATATTAAATACATCTGTTTCTTGTCAGAATAAACAATATCACCGGCATCATTATATGTTTTCATCTCATAAAAATAAAGTCCGGTTTTCATATTCTCATCGTTTTCATTTTTTCCATTCCAAACAATTGAATGATAACCCTTTGTAATCATATCATTACACAGCGTTTTTATTAATGTATTTTCAATATCTCTGATTTCAATAGAAGTTCTCATATTCTGCGCCAAACTAAATAGTATAGTGACACAATTTCTGTTTTTCCCATACCACAGAGCATCAAATACAGCTTTATTTATAAACGAGACATTTAAATCATCAACTGGATTGCCATTTTGATCTCTAATTGTTAACTCAACTGAAAAATCTTCACTTGTATCATTATCAAAAATACAACTGCTTAATAAAATGCTTATAAATAGTAAAAAAATGATTTTATTCATTATCGATCTCCTTTATTCAATCAGTAAGATAATTCATTAAAAAGTAAGTTATTTCTATTATAATAAGCCATAAATTGGTGGAGGTGGCGGGAATTGAACCCGCGTCCAAAGATATGTCAACTACCAAATCTACGGGCGTAGTTGTTTTTGGTTTTCAGCAAGCCTTATAAAGCAATCAAAACTCAGGTCCGCCAAGTCTGTGAATTTCCCTTGAACTTACAGACATCAGTTCAAAGTAGCAACAATGTATAACAATCTCTTCTGAGCGTGTTGCCATCCCATTGAGACCGTAGCCGACTAAGCAGCTAAAGCGTAATTTTCGTTTGCATTTAAGCGTTCCAACCAGTTTAACGGGTAGGTTAGCTCCCCGGCACGCATTGATAATCCACTCTATCCCTGTCGAATCCATTCACCCCCGTGAATGTATGACTAAAGACAATATAAGCAGTTAATCGTTTTTGTCAAGCAGAAATACAAAAATAGTAAAAATTCTATTGACAAAGCAAGAAAGGAACTTTTATACTGTTCTATTATTACAAAATTATAGGAGTAAAAATGAATCAGAAAAATCCATTACTCGAAAAAGCAGCCATCTGCGGTTTATTCTGTAATGCCTGTTCTTTGTATATAGGTTCCACAGAAGACGAAAATCGTTTAAAAATGATTGCAAACCGTTTCAATGAAAGTATTGAATTCGTCAGATGTCTTGGTTGCCGTTCTGAACGGGTTGGATCTCATTGCAAAGAATGCCATTTCAAAACCTGTGCGACTGATAAAGGAATTGATTTCTGTTCTCAATGCGAGACATATCCATGCGAAGCATTGAAAGAGTTTCAGGGTAAAGCGCCTCACAGATTGGAATTATGGGATGATTTGAATGCTGCTAAAAAGATGTCTATTGAAGACTGGACAGAAAGAATGACCAAAAAATATGAATGCCCTGAGTGTAAAGCAATCAACTCATCTTATGACCTGGTTTGCAGAAAATGCGGACATGACCCGGCAAGTTCCTTTGTAGCAAAAAACAAAGCATTAATAGAACAACATTTAAAAAAGTAATATAGCTCATTATCGAAAACAAGATGAAACTAAGCGGATTATGTTTATTCATCGTATTGTGAGCTTTCAAAAAATCAGCTGTAAACAAGATGCTCGCAGTACGAAATTTGTAGAACGACCATCCTGGTCGTTTAAGTGCAGAAAGGATGAAAAATGATCAGAAAGATTAAGAGAATTGTCAGTGGCAGATATCAGCAAGATGGAGCCGGTGTAAAACTACAGAGAGTAATTGCGAACAAAGATGTATATGATTTTGACCCTTTTTTAATGCTGGATACCTTTGATTCGAAAGACCCGGATGACTATATCAGAGGATTTCCATGGCACCCGCACAGAGGAATTGAAACCGTTACCTATCTGATTCATGGTCGGATTGAGCATAGTGATTCTCTTGGTAATAAAGGTGAGATTACAGATCAGTATTGCCAGTGGATGACAGCCGGTAGTGGTATATTGCATCAGGAAATGCCAAAGCCTTCTCCTCACATGTATGGATTTCAGCTTTGGATCAATCTCCCAGCTAAAGACAAAATGACTCATCCAAAATACAATGATCTGGATCAAGATAAAATCCCTGTTATTCAATCCAATCATCATACGGTAAGACTGATATCTGGTTCTTATCAAAATAATACGGCTGTCATGCAGGGAGATTATGTCAAAGCAGACATTATGGACGTGAGCCTAATGCCAGAATGTGAATGGACACTGGATGTAAATCATGAATCAACTGTTTTTATTTACATCTTTGAAGGGGAAGCTGTCTTTTCTGATTCTGATGACACTATCTCTGATCATCAGGCTGTTCTTTTTGAAAAAGGTGATTTGTTTCATGTTAAAGCGGGAAATAAAAATCTCAGATTTATATTGTTTTCAGGTATGGCGCTCAAAGAACCGATTGCCTGGGGTGGGCCGATTGTCATGAATACAAAAGAAGAGTTGGACCAGGCTTTCAGAGAGTTGGAGGAAAATACTTTTATCAGACATCTTTAAATTCCGGTGAGTTATTGAAAACAAGTGCAGATATTTCACTTACAGTAAAACCAAAACTTTTGTAAAGTGAAAAAGCACTGATGTTAGTCTCTATGACATTTAGCCTGTATTCATTTTTATTTGTCTCCTGAAAAAGATAACTAAGCATTAATGAGCCAATTTTTTTATTACGATAATGATGAGGTACGCATACGGAATACAAACCTATGGCATTATCGTCTTCAATCGTCAGGCATAGCCCTGCAATTTCTCCATGATGACGACAGACAATAGTCTTATGGTTTTGTTTATTTAGATAATATTCTAAAAGAGGAGACCACTCTTCTCCGGCATACGGCACTTCGTCTCTATATGCATCCAGATGAATATTCAAAAGCTCAGAATACTCTAATTCTTCGAAAGCTGACATATAGTCTTCTGTTTCAAATTTTTTATGAAGCGGATGACTCAGTTTCATGGTTAAATCTCTGTCACATAGCAGGGTTTTATCTTCTATTAGATGATCTGCCTTATTGTAAAACATACTAATTATTTTACAAAATGTGATTTGTATATCAGGAAATTCAGATTTTATGTAGTTTAAAACAAGAGCAATATCTTTTATAGCATAAGTTTCAAGTAGATAAACAGGACAATAAACACCCCCTTTCTCAAGAGCAAATTTAAAATTAATAAGCCCGATCATTTGCTGACCTTCATATATAACCGCAATATTCTTTGATTTTCTGAGTATGTTTTCTGCTCTGGAGATGTGCTTTTCTTCTATAAGCAATTGCTTGATGATATGAGAGATATAATCTTCTGATCTGTTTTCTAATTTTAATATTTTCATTTTCACCACCTAATTTTAAAAGTATTCACTAGTAATTGATCTGTCAAGTTTTTTGTTCACTTTAAAATTTTACTAATCAGAAACTGTTAAATTTTTAAGTTTTAAAAAGCTATCAGCCGTCTTTAAAAATTTTGGAGAAAGGAGATTTAATCTTATTCTACAGTAATAAATGAGGGTGCCTCAATTTATTCATAAGTCTATACTTATTAAAGAAAATGTTATATTACGTGACGGTAGTTCTTAATATGCGCCTTTATAAAAATCTATTAAGACGTCAATACCCGTACTACAAGCGTCCCGCTTGTAGAAAAGCTGCAAGCAGGATGCTTACAGTACGATCCGTTAAGTCAAAGGGATACTCGATTGGGTGCGAACAGCCGCATGTTTGAAGTTGATAGTTTACTTATTTACTTGGCTCAACTATCAACAAGTTTGCGGTGGAGCCCAAGAGAGTGACTGGAGACAGGATTTTTATAACAGCGCTTGAACTTTCTTTGCTTACTTTATTTCTTTCAAGAGAAAGAAAGTAAGATATAATGTAAAAAAGTGATTACTTT
>JAGOCT010000249.1 GCA_017998585.1 Candidatus Cloacimonadota bacterium
GTTTCTGGCTATATTTTATTGTCAGACTATTTAAGTATTTCTTAAAATAACAGATAGAAAGTAGATAATAATGCAAAAAATGATTCATTTAGCCATATTCGCAGTTCCTTACAAGAGAAAATAGCTCAGATTTCAGGTTATCTGTATCTAAAGAACAAGGCTTTATTGTATCGAAGTTCACAAAAGTTTCTTTTCTTATGTGATTAACAGTGTTTGATTTCATAGTCAGATACTTCTGTATGACATCAAGATTATTACGATGATTTAATCGATAGGCATGACTGACTTTTTTTAATATATTGAGTTGAATCAGCTGATACACATTGATTTGATCTAACAAACTTTCAAAGATTGCGATTGCATTTGAATGATCTTCGATGTTTATGCTAAAGCGCTTAATCAGTGCATGAATTACCATCAGAAAAGCGCTGTAAGCCGATATCCCGCGCTTTCTAAGACCAGGATATGTTTTTTTGTATTGATCAGCATATCGAGCCAGGTCTTTTCTAAAAGAACGATTCAGCGTATCCCATAGTGTTTTTGTTATCTGATTGACTTTGATAATATTGAAATTCTGTGTCTGCATCTGCTGTTTTTTCAGGTTTCTGCTGATGCATATTTTGCCATTCTGATACCAGGCAAGATGCAAATCACCGGCCTTTTTGGGATAATCTGTTACTTTTTCTGAAAAATAGATCCTCATATCCTTCTTTCTCCTTATACATAATATATTCTATTTTTGATTAAAAGCTAATAAAAATTCGAAAGATTCTCTTAACTATCCTGTAGAATACTTCCTACTTAAAGGCAAAGCACTGCTTAATCCCTGTCGCATACTCTAAAAAAGTAAAGAGAAATGAAGTAGGAGAGAAGTAGGGATGAAAGAGTAAAGATTCAATATATTTATGAAAAGAAGTAAAAAAGTGTAATGATAAAAAGAAAACCCTATTTTTAAATTTTGAGGGTTACTTATTGGATTTGTTTGCTATTTTAAAATCCTAAATAGATTAACTGCTTAATTCTCACTTTCATAGAAACTGCTGGTAACTACTCAGGTACTGATTGTTATTTTAGAAATCAGTAGTAAATGCTGTGCAATAAATGATAAATTGAAAAGCACTTGTTGGGATTTGCGAAGCGAAGCGCCGTAAATCCGTAATCGTACTGCAAGCTTCAAGCTTGCAGAAAAGGCTACAAGCAAGATGCTTGTAGTACGGGTTTTTCGGATATGCGACCAAATTTTATTAACACGAAAGGCACTAAAAACTCTAAAATAGTATTTGAGTACGACCATACTGTTAGGATATTTAAATTCATTCATAATACATAATTAAACATCCCTCCCTACAGACCGTTTTGACATTTTTTTTAAAATGACATTATGCAGACACACATTTATTGTGTAAACAAGTACCTGAGTAGTTACAACTGCTGAATATCAGATACTTAAAATCAAAGAGAGAATACATTATTTCTCAGTATTTTTACTTTTCAGCAGACGATAGATTTGTACTCTGTCGAGATTGCCCATTTTACTTGCCAGACTTATGTTTCCTTCAGCATTTTCCAGAAGTTGACTAGCGTATTTGTAATCCAGTTCTTCGGTTATTTTTTGTTTATATTCTTTATACTCAGCCCATTTAACAGGCAATTGGCTAAATCCAGCCATATTATCTGTCTGATTTTCTTCAAGCAAATCATCCATAGATAAAAAGTCTTTATTACACATCAGAACAGCTCTTTCAATTTCATTTTCAAGTTCTCTGATATTACCTTTCCATTCTTTAAACTGTAGATAATGCATGGTTTTAGGATGAATTCCATTGATATTTTTATTGAATTTTTGATTAAACTTTTTAAGAAAGTGCATGACAAGCAGCGGGATGTCTTCACGTCTTTCTTCAAGAGCCGGGATAGGAATGCTCATTACTTTTAAGCGATAGAATAAGTCTGCTCTAAACAGATTTTGATTTACTAAATCTTCCAGATTTTTATTGGTTGCGGCAATGATTCTGACCGTTACAGGGATACTGATACTTGTCCCTAATGGGGTAACTTCTTTATCCTGAATGACTCTAAGTAGTTTTGCCTGAAGAATTAAGGGCATTTCTCCAATTTCATCGAGAAATATTGTCCCATAATTTGCTTCCAGGATTTTACCTTTCTGATCTGATACGGCACCTGTAAAAGCCCCTTTTTTATAACCAAACAATTCAGATTCAAGCAGTTGTTCAGGGATAGCAGCACAATTGACAGCTACAAAGGGTGCATTCTTTGAAACAGGATTTCGTTCAGTATAGAGTTGATGAATAGCTCTTGAAACAAGTTCTTTACCACTACCGGTAGGACCTGTAATCAAGACATTGACATTATAAGCTGCAACCATTCTGATTTTATTAAATACATCCTCCATCATTTTACTGTTTCCAATGATTTTCCAGTTTGAATTCATTTCTTCATTTAGGGTGGTCATCTGAATACGTTCAGCTCTTTCAGATTTAAGAGCTATCTTCTCAAAATGTTGATTCAACATTTTAAACATGGTTTCAGCTAACTTTAACTGTTTATCGCTAAGGTTTCTTTGCTCATTACTATCTGCATAAATGATTCCTGTTATTTCATTGTTAATCATTACAGGCCATGCCAGGACAGAGCTGATTCCCATACCAATAATACTGGAGCTGGTATTGAATTGCGTCGTATTAAGAATGAATGCATCGTAGATTAAGCCTTGTTTTGTGCAAATTTGTTTGATGATGCTTTGACTGAACCATATTTTATTTGGGTCTATTTCTCTTCCATAATGATCAATGAGTAAAGAAGGAGAGAAAATGCCCGATTTATTTTCAAAGTAAATATAGCGTTTAAAATGATATAGAGGGAAAAGCTCTTTCATCAGAAGACTTATCATTTCAAGCGGATCATCTGTAGTTTCAATGATATCAGATATTCTGAAAAACAGACTGAAATCAGCTTGTTTTCCTGATTTATTACAGCAGGCTTCTGCTGGTTTATAATCAAAGAGTTTAATATCATCCTTAAAATCATTCATTTCAGAAGAGTTGGAATCTATCAAGTCTGTTTGGATAAGCCAGGTGAGATAATAAAGATAAGAATCATTTTCATTTTGAATCTTTAATTCTTTTAATCTTTTTTCTATGAATGCCGGTTCTGAATCCAAAAATGCATGGAAGATAGAATTATCTGGTAATCTTTTAGCCATCTGTCCCGCTTTAAGGTAAGAATGGTTGAAATAATAGAAAAAGAAGAGCTCTCTAATGAGGATTTCATGCATCTCAGGGTAAGGTAATGCCCATTTTTCCAGTAAGTCCGGTACTTTATCAAAATGCAGATGGATATTAAAATGGATAATCCACGCCTGAATTTCTTGTCTGAGTAATTGATTTTCATTTGCTTGTGGTTCTTCCAGGAGATTTTCCAGGAGATCCAGGGCATGATCAAATTCTCCCTGGGCAAAGAGACACTTTGCTGTGATAATCTTCCCATTGGCTATTAAATTCCATTTATGATTGTTACCTGCAATTTGTATGGCTTTTTCTGCATGAAAGATGGCTTTTTTCCATTCGCCTCTTTTTGAATGAATATCTGCCAAATTCAAATAGGAAATCGTTTCAAATTGCAAATTATTCAATATTTTAGATTGTAAAAGGACATCGTTAAACAGAGATTCTGCATCTGTATATTTTTTTAAATCAAAATAAACAACACCCAGATTGTTCATTGCCCTGAATAAACTCTTCCAGTCTTTATGAAACTTGAATAGCTCGATTGCTTTTTTGTAGATATTGATGGCATCATCATTTCTCTTTAGAGCTTGCAGTACTATCGCAAGGTCTGTTGACAATACCGCTTTCATGACGCCTTCTGCCTCATTGATGAGTTTTTCATACAGCTTTAACGACTCTTCAAATTTCCCAATAATTCGGGCGATAAAGGCTTTTTTCTATTTTAATTCAAA
>JAGOCT010000250.1 GCA_017998585.1 Candidatus Cloacimonadota bacterium
GCCTAATTGACTCCTTCCTACGAATCCTCCTATGATAGCCGATCCATTTACTGCCCCGGAACTATAAGAGTTTGAGATGCTGTCGTTAAAAAAATAACCAGTTAAGCCCCCAACTTCCATTCTTCCATTTACATTTACAGTACTGTAAGAATTACTGACAGTGCCAAGCTCACTAAACCCTATTAATCCGCCGATTGCGTCTTTTACTCCACTTACATTTCCTGTACTAAAGCAATTTGTGATATGACTTTTGTTATTTAATCCTGCCAATCCTCCGACATGATCATCTCCATTCACATTGATATTGATTAGTCCAAGATTTGAAATATGGGCATTATCTACATACCCAAACATTGCGATATTATGTATATCAGGTTTATTAATGGTCAGATTTGAAATGGTGTATCCATTGCCATTAAATGTTCCTGAAAAATAGGGGATGTAAAAATCATTTTCATTTACTAAATCAAGATGATTTGTTAATTTAAAATGATATTCCGGGAACTGACCAAAAGCAAGGATAGTTTTTAAATCAGTTACACTATTAATGAAATAGTTTGAACTATCTGAAGTCAGATAATCAGATATATTCAGACTTTTATTGGGGAACCATGCATTATATAAATCATTCGTCAAAGCACCTGTTGTAATGGTATGAGCGTTGTTGATTAAAACGCTATCATAATTGTAATAGGAGTTTATGAGAAGGTTAAATGAACCATCTCCTACCAGACCACCGATATGATCAATTCCCTCTATATCACCTGTGCTGAAGGAGTTCACGATTGTCCCATGAGAATTAATGCCTACTAAACCACCGGTAGCGTATTCTCCACTCACATTCCCTGTACTGTATGAATCACTGATCGTACCATCATAATTACTTCCTGTCAAACCGCCTGTATTATTATTCCCGCTCACACTCCCTGTACTGTAACAGTTACTGATGGTTCCTTCACTATTTAATCCGACCAAACCTCCAGCAATGAGTTCACTATTAATAGTTCCTGTACTATAACTGTTGCTTACAGTACCTCCCATATTCGCCCCAGTTATGCCTCCTGCACAATGTCTTAATGCACTTACATTTCCTGTACTGTAGCAGGATGTGATTATGCCATTATAGTTTATCCCCACAAGACCACCTGAATAATAAGGGCTGTTCACATTTGCCGAACTGTAACTATTATTGATGTTTCCCTGAGAATTATAGCCGACCAAACCGCCATTTGCAGTGTAATTCCCTGACACATTGCCAGTACTGTAGCAATTGATAATTGATCCAAAATCATTAAGTCCTGCCAGACTGCCGGTATTTCTTCTTCCAGTTACATTGACACTAATCAAGCCGAGATTTTTAATCTCAGATCCGGAATTTGTTAATCCCCAAAAACCTTGATAATATGCATTTGGACGATTGATAAACAGACCAGTAATGGTTTTGTTATTCCCATTATATTTGCCAGTAAATCTTGTTGAATCGTTGCCAATCGGAGACCAGCCTGTGCTATCGTTCCAGGTATTTATAGCTGGATTCGCATCCGCAAAATCAATATCTGCCGTTTGAATAAAATGTTTATCCCAGGTAGATGAGTTTTGACTGATCCAATACAAGTTCTGCCAGGTAGCAATCTGATAGGGAATTGCTTCCGTTCCCTCTCCAACAGGTGTAACAGCCGTTTGTGCCAATAAGCTGAATGCCAATAAAAACAACCCAAAAACGAACATCAATCTTTTCATGATTTCTCCTTTTTTAATTTATTAAACAGTTTATTCATCATAAAGTCTTTCAAATATGGGCTTATGATGAAATCCTCTGTTATCACTTTAACCAGATTAGCAAATTTCAAGGGGCTTGTCAATATAAAAAATCAATAAAATCATTTTTTTATTAGCGATAGACAGTATTTATCATGAAAAGAAAAATGTGTTTATAATCTATTCTCTTTTTTTTAGTAATTTGCAAGGAGAATTTTTATTTTTTTAGTTGAACTGTAACTAATCAAGTACTTGTTTAAACAATAAATGTGTGTCTGCAAAATGCCATTATTTGAAAAAATGCCAAAACGGTCAGTTGGGAGGGATGTTTAATTATGAATGATGAATGATAAATTGTTAAAATTACCCTAACAGGATGGTCGTACTTAAATACTATTTTAGTGTATTTAGTGCCTTTTCGTAGTAATAAAATTCGGCCGTACATCCGAAAAAACCGTACTACAAGCATCTTGCTTGTAGCCTTTTCTGCAAGCTGGAAGCTTGCAGTACGGCTGTAGAACAACCAACCTGGTTGTTTAGCTTCAAGCTGGAAGCTTGCAGTACGATTGCGGATTTACGGCGCTTCTCTTCGCAAATCCCTACAGTTGTTTTTCAATTTATTATTTATTGCACTGCTTTTATTACTGGTTTTTAAAATAACAACCAGTATCTGAGTAGTTACGTTGAATTAAATGATTAGTAAAAAACACACATATTTTTACCAAAGCAAGTGAAACTGAATTAATGATATGAGTTTTCTATCTTATATGTATAAAACAAGTGATAAGAGAAGGAAAAGGAAAGGAAAAGAGGACAATGAAAAAAAGATTCAAAAAAATTGAAACAAATCAAGCTTAAAGTATGGGTTTTACAACTAAATAAATAATAATTTTAAAAATCAGACAGATCTCTCAGCCTGATTTTTTTAATAAAATATATTCATTAGCCCTTTATAGTAAAAATTCTCATTTATCCTTGACAAAAAAAGAATACTATTTATTAGAAGTATGTCAGATAAGTGATTACAGGAGTGAGTATGAATAACAAAATAAAACAATTAAAAGATCAATTATCAGCCAACAAAGATTTGAAGCAGAGAATCTCCTTTTGTGAGTATCAATTGTTCGGCTATAAGCCCCAGTTTATTTGAAAGTGAATTATTTGGTTACGAAGAAGGATCATTTACAGGTGCTCATCGAAAAGGGAAGGCCGGTAAATTTGAACAGGCTCAGAATGGCGTCTTATTTTTAGATGAAATCGGCGACTTGCCTTATGATATGCAACCTAAACTGCTCAGAGTCATTCAGGAAAAAGAAGTAAGCAGAATCGGGAGCAACAGAACAATTCCGCTCAACTTGAGAATCGTCTGCGCCACCAATAAAAATCTGGAACAGGAAGTAATGGCCGGCCGATTCAGAAGTGATCTTTACTATCGCTTAAACACAGGATATCTACATATCAAACCACTCAGACAAAGAACTGATGACATAGAACCACTCAGTAGAATGTTTTTGGAATACTATGCAAATAAAAGAAATAAGCAGTTTAAGGAAATCAGCAAAGACGCATTGATGTTACTAAAAAGCTACCAATGGCCAGGTAATATCAGAGAACTAAAAAATACGATAGATCGCATTACCCTGCTTCATAATGATAGCCTGCTGAAAAGTATGTATCTGCCATTTATTAAGGATGAAGCCTCTCTTGAAAAAAATGATACAGAACAAATCATTCTCACATTAAGCCTGAGAAAAGACAATCATCCTTTAGAAGAAATTGAAAAAGAAGTGATTTCAAAAATACTGAATTACTTTGAAGGAAATATCACGCAAAGCGCTGATTATCTCTCTATCTCAAGAAACAGAATCAAACGAAAAATGTAACATATCAAGAGGGTAATACTTTAGCAAAATGCCTCTCAATCCGTGTAGTTCCTGTTATCTTTCTTAATTCCTGCTTGACAATAATTTGATTACTTGTAATCATGACAAAAGGAGAGATTATGGATAAGATAAAAAGAATACCTTATGGTAAATCAGATTTTGAGACTGTGAACAAACAAAATGATTATTATGTGGATAAGACGATGTTTATTCCACTAATCGAAGAGACTCCTTTTGTCTTTCTTATCAGACCCCGCCGATTTGGGAAATCTCTTTTTTTAAGTACATTGCAGGCTTATTATGATATGAAATATAAAGAC
>JAGOCT010000251.1 GCA_017998585.1 Candidatus Cloacimonadota bacterium
CATTAAGACAAATTATTATAAAGAGGTAGCTAATGGCAAACGTATCAGACATCAGAAATGGGTTAATTATTGAATTCAAGAGTGGAATATATGAAATTATAGAATTCCTGCATGTGAAACCAGGTAAAGGTGCAGCTTTTGTACGTACTAAACTGAGAAACATGAAAACTGGAAAAGTCCTTGAAAATACATTCAGAGACAAAGATGATTTAACCGAAGTCAGAGTAGAAAAACAGAAGAAACAATATCTTTATCGTGAAGGTGATCATGTCGTCTTTATGGATCTTGAAACTTATGATCAGACACCAATTGATTTGGAAGTTATTGGAGATAAGTTTAAGTTTATGACCGAAAATATTGAAGTAGGCCTTTTAGTGGATGACAAAGGTGATATATTAGGTATTGATTTACCGATTACTGTCGTTCAGGAAATTGTTGAAGCAGAACCAAACGTAAAAGGTAACACTGCTTCCGGTAGTGGTAAAACTGCTAAAACGGAAACAGGTTTAACTGTAATTGTGCCATTCTTTGTGGAAGCTGGAACAAAAATTAAAATTGATACACGTGATGGATCTTACATAGAAAGAGTCTAGTCAATCGCTTTTATTCTGCAAGTAAGATGCTTGTAGTACAAAAGCCAGAAAAAGAATAAACAGAAGAACAGGCTTATATAGAAAAAAGAGCTTGACATTTTATCAGGACATACAAATATTGTTTTGATAATTAAGGAGGAAGCAATGGCTAAAGGAAAATCATTTACAGCGAAGCTGGCGCACGAATTAAGTACTGAAGGTAAAGTCATTTGCCCGGTATGTAATACAGAAATTAAAAAAATAAAATTGATCTTATCTCGTAGTTCAAAAGCAGAAACATGGGCTCCTAAATATGAGTTCCGTAGTATCTGTAAATGCAACGAACAAGACATTATGTCAGGAAAAATTTTATCATAAGTGAGATAATGGGCATTTACCCAAAAATACTGTAGCATTACCGTAAGGCTACGTGCATAAGTTTCTGATACCCTCTTATGATTAAGAGGGTATTTCTTTATATTTGTCTGTAATACTTTTTAAGATGCAGAGTTAATATTTTACAGAGAGACTTATGTACTCTTGAATAGTGTGAAAATAATAGCCTCAAAATTTATATTTTTAGATTTATCGCAAATTTGATAAAAACCGGAGAAGTAAATGAAAAAGAGATATCTTACAATGGTACTCAGTTTTTTAGTAAGTGCCAGTTTATTGTTAGCTGTACCTCCTCATCCCAAAAAAACATCAGGAATCTTAAATATCAGTTCCAGACCTTCAGATAATTTTGGACCTCGATCAAAAAACAGACGCCCGGTACCTCAGCATGTACTGGTCTTATTAAGCCAGTTTTCAGATGTCCAGTTTCAAAGTGAATCTGCATATCCTGACTTTCATCCCCATAATGTTGCCTATTTTGACAAATACATGACACATTTGAAAGATTATTATGCAGATGCATCCAGAGACCAATTTAAATTAAATTATACGATTCATCCAGAAATTGTTACTTTAAACAAGACAATGGGCTATTACGGTGATGATAGTATTGACGGTGAAAGACGTGCTGAAATGGCAAGGGATGTTATACTGGCACTGGATAATCAGATTAATTATCATGATTACGATGCTTTTATTTTGTTTCATGCTGGTGGTGGTCAGGAAAGTGATATCTATGATACACAACAAAATGCGATCTGGAGTACTTTTTTAACTAAACCTGATTTCAGAGACGCTTTTGATGCAGATAATATGGATTATCAGGGGATTGCTACCAACGATGGTACATTTATCAGTGAAATGGTCATTGTCCCTGAATCGCAGAGACATCCGGACTTTCCGGTGATGGAAAGCCCATATCTGGATGACTATGTTTATGATATTTTTGGCGTACTGGCTCACCAGTTTGGTCATCAGTTAGGCTTACCAACGCTTTTTGATAATTACTCAGCAAATGGCAGTTCAGCCGGAATCGGTAATTTTGGTTTGATGGGTACTGCTGTCTGGAACAATAACGGCAAAACCCCCTGTTTACCCTCTGCCTGGTCCCGATATTATATGGGCTGGGAATACCCGGTCACCATTACCAGTAACAGTGATAGCTTGAAAATCACTTATCCAATGAATAAAGCCAATGGTACTCCCCGAATTTACAAGATTCCAATTACTGAAGATGAATTCTTTTTGATTGAAAATCGACAGGCAAACTTCAGAAAAGACAATATTGAAATCAATGGTGGAGTCAATGATCATCTTTTTACATTTGATGTATTGCCTGATTCTTTACAGGATTTTTATCCAGAAACAAGCGTTCCGATGCCTAATATGATGGAAAATACGCTCAGAGGATGTGAATGGGATTACTTCCTGCCCTATGTGGATGCCACTACGGGTTCATGGCAGGATCCTTCCGGTCTCTTAATCTGGCATATTGATCGTGTTAAAATCTACTCTGCTTTTTCAGATGACTTTGAAATGAACCGACCTAACGGTGATGCCCTGCATAAAGGGGTTGACCTGGAAGAAGCAGACGGCATTCAGCACATGGATTCATCCAGACCAGACTACTATATGCGTGGTGGTCCCTTTGATTCATACCGTGAAGGCAATAAAACCTATTTTGGAAAATCTGTTAATCCTTTTACAGGTCAATTCTCCAACCCTACCAGTGAAAGCTATTATGGCAACACACAAATCGAAATCTATAATATATCCGCATCTAAAGATACGATGACTTTCTCGGTCAGATTTAATCAGCAGATTCATTTCCCTGATGCACATGCCGTATATAACGGTCATGATGGTGAATTTATCTTTGCCGAAGACTTTAATCAGAATGATTTAACAGAACTTTATTTTTTCAATATAGACGGAAATATCCTGTCTGATGAACAGGGTAATCAGAGCAGTTATGATTATAACAACATAACAGATAACTGTTTTTACAGAACTTATGCTTATGACACTGTCGATAAAAAAATATATATCCCTTTTAATATAGGAGAAAATGCCGTCATCAGTTTTGATGGTTCGAATATAGAATTGATTGGTCAGGCTCAGGAAACTCAGGACCATCATTTTTTTGGACCTTTAATCACAATTCCCGATACTATAAGCTATAATGGCAAGCGGGTCTTTCTTGCCGGATTAGGTCAGCGTGTTGTAACAAATTGCAGCGGATCAGAATTTATTGCCTGGATGAAGGATGATACCGGTCAGATCAGTAAGTTTGAGCTTCAAAAATTTTATTATCGCCCGGTCACTAATATGTGCTATCAGGATGGTATCATCTCTTATATTGTGAGAAATCTTGAATCAAACTATTTGATACAGGTCAATCTAAACAATATGACCCACACGATGATAGAAATCAGTCATAGTGAGAATATGGAGTATGCTTACCTTTTGCAGGCAGATTTCAATAATGACGGAATTGATGAATTTAGTTTCACATACAAAACCTATCGTGGTACTTTTGCGGCATGTATCATGAAAGCAGATGGCAGTCTTTTATCCGGATTCCCTGTTGAACATAAAGCCAGATATATTTGTGTGCCGACTCTGGCTGATCTGGACAATAACGGTAGCATTGACCTGATAGTTGGTTCATCAACCGGTTATCACGCGATTGCCTATAATGGTGCATTGATAAATCCGCATTTTGAAGTGATCAACCCTGACAGTTCAGGATATGGTGAAGGGCTTATCACCTTGCAAAAGGATAACAAAACCTATATAATGGGGATAATCGGGAATCAACGGCTATGCCTTTGGGATCATACAGGTAAAATGATGCCTGGCTACCCAGTGGTGTATCGGAATGCAAGAAAATCACCCTTTATCTATGTGAAAGGTGATTCGGTTTTTGCTTATATAGGAACTTGTGATGGGGATGTCTATAAACACCACCTAAGCATGTTTACGC
>JAGOCT010000252.1 GCA_017998585.1 Candidatus Cloacimonadota bacterium
GTTTAATCGGCCTTCATCAAAAACGACAGGTTTATCAATTTTATTATTGATAATCAGATTCATACTTCTAGCTTCAGCTATTGCACCCATAGACGTTTCCAGATCTTCAAAAAATTCATGTAAATCGACTTCTTTCAAGGCAAGACAACTTTGTTCTCCACGTGCAAAATCTAATATTTCACGAATCATTTCATCCAGATTTTTGGCTTGTTTGATTATTTTACTGGTAAAATCAGACGTTTCTTCATACATATTTGCAATAATCTCAGCCGTTAAAATAATTACGGTTATGGGTGTTTTAATATCATGAATAATCTTGCTTGCTGCAGTACCAATTGCGGCCATTCTGCTTTCTTTTATCATTCGGTCAACAATATCCACAAATTTCTGATTTGTATTGCGTAAACGGTGTGAGATGGTTTTCATTAAGTTGAAGATTATCATCGGATAATGCATACACAAATCAATAAACACTTTTTTTGTCATTTTTAAAAGAGTTGCATTGGTTTTTGCTCTTACAGTCGCTGATCGAGGATAATCATCCACAAGAGACATCTCACCAAAATAACTGTATGGAGAAAGCACATCCAGTTCAGCCTGTGCAGTATCAATACTTTTCCCTAAATGCTTAAAAATCTCTACCTGACCTTCTAAAATAATATAAAAACTGTCGCCTGCTGTAAATTCTTCAAAAACGATCTCTCCCGGTATATATTCTTCTACCGTAAACAGAGCCGATATTGCCTGAATCGCATCATCATTCAGATTAGCAAAGAAATCCATTTGCTTTACGACCGACTGAATATCTTTCATGTTATCTCCATCATCATTTTTCGCATTTTATTATATTTGAAACCTATAAAAATGTCAAATGTTTTTTTTTATTTTTTAATACTTTCATCATTTTCAAGGCAATCCTTCATTTAATCTACTCCAAAAATTATATGAAATCACTGTAAAACGGCTTGCCATCAAAAAACAAACATCTTGCTTGTTTTCATAATTTTCTGAACTTTATGCGTTGGGCTTTCTATTACAAAAAGCTTGTAAAAATTGTGATTTACCGAATGATTCTGGTAAAATGAACTTTAAACACTTTATTTATACGTTTATAAACAGACTTGGTGTTCTAAAAGCTTAAATAAGTTTTTTAAGAGTTTGTTAAAATGCATAAAACCGGTTAATCACTTCTAATAAACAAGCTATAAGTTTAGATAAACCGATTAATAGACCTGCCTGATGATTTCATAGCAGGCAATTGATGTAGCTGTTCCAACATTGAGAGAGTTTTTCCAGCCAAAGAGTGGAATTTGAAGAATATAATCCACTTTTTCCAGAACTGCTCTATCAAGTCCGAGTGCTTCGTTACCGGCAATCAGTAAGTTTTTCTTTTTAAATGAGTGAGTGAACAGTGAGACAGAGGGTTCAGCTGTTTCTAAAGCATAAATATCATAATTCTGATTCCTATACTCATGAAGACACTGATCAAGATTGATACATTTTTCCCAATTAATTTTTGTGCTGGTATTCATTGAGGTTTGAATTACTTTAGGGTGGTCAGGCAGAGGTGTATAACCTGAAAAGATGATTTTTTCCACACCAAAACACTCTGCTGATCGAATGATTGCACCCACATTAAAGGCTGATCTCAGATTATGCAAGAGAATCGTTAAGGGAAATAGGCGTTTATTATCTAAAGAGTCAGACTGTTTAATGATCAATTCTTCAGGTTTATTCAGAAAATGAAAATCCTTTTCAGCATAGAATTTTTCCTGAAAATAAGGAAAAACGATTTGAATCAGGCTTTCTTTACTTTCTGTCTGGCTAATTTCTTTTGAGTATTTTTTTAAATTAGCAAGATCAGAAATCTCTATAAGTCTGACAAAATCGATTCTCAGTAAGGCAAAATGCTGTTCAGAAGACTGTTCAACCTCTTTTAAAAGTAAATATAGAAAGTGCAGTTGTTTTTCAGAAGAATATCCGCAAAACAACTGCTCAGGCAAATCGGGTCTATACTTCATTGTAAAATATACTTATCGGAAATTAAGCTTAAAATCAGGAATTGTCTGACCTGTAATAAGTCCATTATCGTTTAAAATATCTGGATAATGAAATTTTTCCAGGAGATGATATTCTTGATTTGAAAGTAGATCTAGCTGTTTTAAGGTATGGATAGCAACGGAAGGAACAACTGTCAGTGAACCATCTTCTATCTTCAAAGATATTGCTAATTTCTCGTTTTTCAAGGCAATGCAATACACTCCCTCAGCACCAATTTTGCCAATTAAGCGACCTTTTGTTGCCTTCATTAAGGCTGTGCAAAAACCGCCTGTACCAGATACCATGAAAGGAAATTCATTCATTGCATGAAAGATTTTGTTACAAGCTTGCTGTGTCTCCTGATCAAATTGATCTGGTACAGCCAGATTGAGAAAAGCAACAGCCATATTAAACAAAGGCATCGCAAACACAGGCACTGAGCATCCATCAATACCTATGCTGATTTGATCAGCAGAGTATTCTGAAAATAAGGAAATCAGCCTTAAATTTTCTTGCTGAACCGGATGATTGATATCCAGGTAGTTCGTGACAGGATAAGCATTGTGTTTGCATACAGCCAGCATGCCACTGTGTTTACCGGAACAATCACTGATCAACTCACTATCCTGAATTCCTCTTCTTGCCAATTCAAGGGCATATTGCGGATTAAGAGAAGTTGCCACACCACAACGAAATTCTGACAAACTAATGCCGGCTTTCTTCATAATAGACAGTACCGTATTGATATGAGTCTGTTCTCCATAATGAGAGGCACACATTAAAGCCAGTTCATCTGAAGTAAACTGATATCGTTCAGCAGTACCGCTTATTATGATCTGCAGGGCCTGAATAGGTTTTGCTGATGATCTTAAAAAGGTATAGTAAAAAGGATTTCCTAAAGAAGCAATAATCTCCTTATTTGAATTGATTACACAAATATGGGCATAATGTTTTGCTTCAACAATTTTGCCTCGGGTTCTTTTAACAGCGAGATTGTTCATATCAGACATTAAAAATAATCTCCAAGCGCTTTACATATATTCTCAAGATATTCTTTATCAATGGCATCAAATGGATCGATCTGATGAGAATCGATATCCAGCTCACCAATAAAATCTCCTTTTTTACTAAAGACAGGTATGACTATCTCAGATTTTGTTTTAATAGAGCAAGCCAGATAATTACCCTGTAAAGAAACATCAGGCACTAAAAACGTCTCATTTGTTTCTGCAGCCTGCCCACATATCCCTTTTCCATAAGCAATCTTCGTATGCTCAGTTTCTTCACCGATATAAGCTCCCAAATGCAACATCCTGGATTGGGCATCAGCCAGATAAAAACCAGTCCAATTGTAATATGGCACCTTTTTATCCAACAAAATACAAATCTCTTTCATTGCAATATTGATATCTTCTTCTGAAGATAGAATCTTTTCACAACGAGTTAGCAGATATTCAAAAAATTGTTTTTTATCCTTATCAATTGAAGGTGCATAATAGTCTTTAATTTCTTCCCATTTATCGACAGCGCGTCTCAGGTGGGGAATAACGATAGATCCTCCCACAATTAAGGCTATGGAAAAGACTTCTTCCAATTCTTCATCAGAAATTCCTGCCTGATAACATTCCATCATGTGATAATTTATGCAGTCATCACAACGTAAAACCATACTGGCGACAAGCCCCATCATTTCTTTGGTTTTCTTATCCAGAGCACCTTCTTTGTAAGTGTTCCAGTCAAGATTAAAGAATCGTTTTATATTTTTCTGACCAAATTTCAGCGTTATTTCGTTGAGACGTTCACGTTCATTAACAAAGTCTTCAAATCCAGACATTTTTCCTCCAGTTTATATCAGTTTTAATTTTTGTATATCATGATCAAGTGTTTTTACTTTCTCAGTATATACCGGTAAT
>JAGOCT010000253.1 GCA_017998585.1 Candidatus Cloacimonadota bacterium
TTCATATACAGTTCCTGATTCATAAATCGTTTTAGCAAATGCGAGTCACCCACCTGCAATCCAGATAAATCCCCATAGACATTCTTGTTTTTATATAGAATCTCAGCGGTGTCCATCAGCCAGGGGTTTCCCAGGTGGGCAATCAGAATTTTCAGCTCAGGATAGCAAACTGCCAGTTCATCAACTATCAGCGGATGTGAATACTTGAGTAAGCCTTTTGGGCTGTAAGTATCTCCGGTATGGATGACTATCGGCAGATTGTACTTTAACGCCAGCTCATATACCGGCTGATAAACAGAATCTGTCAGGTAATAATGATAGTATCCGGCATAAATCTTTATGCCGACACACTGAGGCTTGTTCAACTCCTGTTTCAGATTTGCCAGTTGTGACTGACTGAGCTGGTGCGGATTTACTCCGGCACAGAAATAGAAATTCTCAGGTAATTCTGCCAGATCGTATTTCATCGGATTAGTTGCCTCCATGTCCGGAAAAGCGCCTGGAAAGCCTTCCGAAAGCCCCATACAGACACCTGATACAATTCTGTTTTCCGAATATTCCTTTTCAAACCCTTGTAAGGAATAATTCACACCATTTGACTGAGCGGCTTCTCTGAAACATTTAAGTCCGGAGAAGTGAAAGTGAGCATCAATTATATTCATTTAAACCTCCTTTAATTTTTTGATGAATAAAAAAAACTCAGGGGATAAATTAAATCCCTGAGTTTGGATAGAATAATAGGGATCGATTTATTGATAGACCGATCCCGATATAAATTTATAGTTTCGCTTATAACAGCGGAATTTTGGTATAATTTACATAAAAAGACCGGATCTTTTTACTTTAGATTCGCCAAGACTGTAAGTATCATTTTTTATCTCCTTTAATTTTTTGTACAATATACAGATAAGGAAGACTTTTGTCAAGAGAAATTTAGTAATATCTTTTTCTAATGACTTGAATCTATCATCATTGACCTATAAAATCAGTCATTTAGAAAATAAACTAGATAAAATTGATCCCCTATTGATTAGGGGATCAGACTAACTATGCTTAGTTAGATTGAGAGGAGGTTTATCTTAAGAGTCCTTATGACTCCGAATAACCTTACTTCATTACACAGATTTTTTTATTGACAGACTGATTGTTTGAAGTCGTTCTGACAAAATAGATCCCACTACTGACCATTTTCCCTGTTTTATCACGGGTATCCCATGTAACAGATCTGCCGGCATCAGATTTAAACTCATTGATTAACTGACCTTTTATATTATATATCTGCACCTTGTATCCAGAGTCAGCTCCTTTGACTTCCAGTGTCATTTTATTCTGAACAGGATTAGGATAAATACTACATGATAAAGGTTTTACGGTCAGGTCAGAACTACTGGTAGAAGTATTGGCAGTTCCTGGTGTAACCGGAGTGGAAGCACTGTTGCCAAATACCATCCATGAAGAAGCCCCATCACTGCTTCGGCCATAAGACAGATCAGCAGCCAGCCCTGTGTCAGCAGTCCATTCCACCTGATCAATCACATTTAGCATATCAGGAGCTATCAGGTAAACCGCATCCGCAGAGGTACCCAGCTTATTATCCATGTGAAGCGGGCCCTGATCGATATCTTCATCAAACCAGATGATCTTATAACCATGAGCAGGGATAATGGTTTCGGTATATCCGCTTGGTATCTGAGTAAGAGAAGATGCTGTCGGATAATGATTATCAGTCAGATAGTAACCTGCCAGATCAATCTCATAGTCGTTTGGATTATAGATTTCCACCCAGTCTTCATATTCGCCGGCTTCATCTGTAATTGTTATCGTATTGGATACCATGACTTCGTTAATGTATAAAACTGGAGCTACATAACCAATTGTGATTGAATAAATTGGAGACAGAGTATTGGATTCAATCGCATCTGTAGCAGAAATCCTGAATTTTACCACGGTGTTGAGGGCAAAAGGTCCAATCTGAGCGGTATATACATCACCGGATAGTGTCATATCAAGTGTATTGTCTGTTACCTCATCATTACCATATTGAAGCTGAACAGAACTTAGATTGTTGTCAGTATCAGTTACTTGAGCTGATATTGTAATTATTGAAGTTTCTGTTGTATTTTGAGGCGTATATTGAACATCTGATATAAGCGGAGCAGAATTATCAAAACTTTGATTTGAAGTTCCCTGAGTACAAGGATAGGTCTGACCAGCACCAAACAGTATCCAGCTTGAACCTCCATCAGGTAAACGGCCAAAAGACACATCATTGACATTCAATCCATCTGTATCTACCCACGATTTTGAGTCTATCACAGTCGTTCCATCGGATGATATCAGATAAACAGAATCTTCTCCACCACCCAGTTTTTGATTGATATGCAAAGGACCCTGATCTAAATTTTCATCAAACCATACAACGAGATAACCTTGAGCTGGGATAGTAGTTGTTTCAGAGTACCCGGTTGGAATTTGTGTCCATTCTGCGATTCCATCAGAATAATGACTGTCTGTCAGATACATTCCGGCAATATCGACAGCATAATCATTTGGATTATATAGTTCTACCCAATCATCTAATTCGCTGTTTGCATCAGGATAGCTTGCATTTTTCGCCATAATTTCATTGATTACAATGATGTTGGTGGTTGTTGTAACAGGCAAGGTATGAAATTCAAAAGCTGCACGTGCAGGAGAAAATGTGCCTTGTGCACTATTTTCGGTATAGATATAGTATTCTAAACTACTTGAACTAGTCTCAACTGATACACCAAACACACCATCCCCTGCATTGCTATCATTATGCGCACCATCATCAAACATCTGAACCTGAGTAAATACACGGCTTCCTGTTTCTCTGTAGTATAACCAGGTATTTGTCGTGTTACTGACAGTTGCATTGATCCAAACGGTACTGTTTACAGGCGCAATTGCAGGATTGCAGGTAATATTGCTAATTTCAGGAACGGTTCCCTGGAAGGCTGTATGATTAAGTAGCCAGGTGGCTCTTGTATTCATTAATTGAGTAATACCAACTGTAGAGCCCTGACCAGGTCCCCCTTGTCCGCCACCGGTTACAGAATTGTTTAAATTATTTTGAAAAGCAGTATAGGTATAAAAATAGTTAGGGTCAGCCTGTACAGATGGGGCAACGATTGTTTGCAATTCAGCACCTCTGGTTGCATACCAGTTGTTTGTAATGTTTTCTTCTAACATGGTTCTCATGTGAGCAATATATTGTCTTTTCCTTGTATCAGTATTAAGCACTTTATTGAGAATCGGATAAGAATTATGCGTAAAATTCAGATAAGGATTCAACTGTTGCATGGTTGTAGTAGTGAGATTTGTGCCTGTCATCAAACGTGTAAAGCCGCCAAAGCACATGTTCAGATCCCATAAAACTGAGTTAAAACGAAGATCACTGTCTTCAAATACATAGTAATTGTGACCAAAATTGATTGGTGCATCCAGATTTACAAACAGATTATCAAAGGCACACATCCATAAATGCTGATCGACATTAAATACACTTTCCAGCTGCGCATTATTATTATTTAATATATTCAAAAAACTGATAAAGCTGGATAGATTAGTTCCTGAATCAAGCTCATAGTAATCTGTATATGAACTTTCATTATTGTCAATATAACCCCATATTGTCCATAGATTCATGCTGTTATTTTCGCCTTTGATTCTGGCAAGATCACCTGTGTTAAACCAGGTATCACCAAAATAGTCATCTGTATCCTGAACAGAAGTATAAACGCCAATCAGAACATCATTGACATAGAGATTACAAAAATTAGCTTTGCTTGCCGGCATGTACTTTCGAGCAATTTCATAGCCAAGTACTTCACGGATAAAAGAAGGATCAGAAAATCCATTAGCCAGTTTTAAAGTGCCATAAGGACCTATCAACTGATTATTATCCACATGATCCAATTTGATATT
>JAGOCT010000254.1 GCA_017998585.1 Candidatus Cloacimonadota bacterium
CAGAAAACGCTGCTAAGCCCATTTTCATCCAGAATGGACTACGATATTCTACTTGAGTAGATATGAATTGCTTATCGATAAAGCGTTTATTTGGATAGCCTCTCATCATAAAAGAACCACCTTGCCCAGGCAGAAACTGAAACGGAGGATTATCACTTGTATTTTGAGTGAGAATTTGAGCACAAAAGATATGTTGATTAAACACAGCAGTATATAACCTTAAATCCAGATTAGCAGCATAAAAATGATACTTGTAATCTTGATCTGAAAGATAGAATAAATTATCAAAAATAAAGCGATATCCTTTACGGGGATAGGGTTTAAAATCGGTATGGTTCCAGTCACATACAAAACCTGCACCTGCTATCGAATAACTGCTTTCACAACCTCTAATAGTACCAGAAGCAAGAAGTAATGAGTCTTCTGTTTCATGCATACGATAATGAAAATAATGCAATACGGGACCTGCAGAGAAATCGGTACTAACGGTTTTTTTAAACTGAACCTTAGCTATATTTTGACTTTGTGTATAAGTCTCCTGCTGATTCTCCGGTGTATCAGAACCGATACCCCAAAAATCTGAAGGTTTTTTCTTATACTCCAGATGTGCCAGAATTGACCATTTTTTTAAAGTGAGCTCTTTTGTATAGTCAAGTTCTAGTTTTCTTTCGCCTTCGGTTGTAAACGACCCATCCCATTGTAATTCAAAAGGATCAATTTTTATGGAATCAAGACAGGCATCAAAGTAAATAATTTGCATTACGGCACCTGCTCCGCTGTCTGAACTGTATGCCAGATAAGGAGCTCCGGTTAAACCGGTTCTTTTGCCGTTTTTAAGATTAAAATAGAGTGCCAGATCGTCTTCCATAAAGGAAAACAGCAAGCAAGGCAGACTGATGATTATTAAAATGATTATATTTCTCATCTGATTTGTCCTATTGATTCTTTTTTGTTTCCAGTTCTTCCCAGCGTTCCATTAGGCACATGGTTTCTTCATCGATATTTTCAATTTCTTTGGATAAGCGGTTAAAATCCTCAAATGTCAGAGAACCTGCTTCGTTTTGCATTTTCTCATTGATGGCAGTCTTTGATTTTTCCAGTTTATCTATTTTTATCTCTATCTCTTCCAGTTCTTTTTCTTCTTTGTATGATAGCTTTTTAAGGTTTTTTGGTTTTTGTGGCTCTTTGTTTTGTATGTCACTCGCTTTTTTATTCTCTTGTTCTGCTTCGGCTTCGAATTTTTTAACCAGCAGGTAATCAGAGTAATTGCCAGGGAACATTCTGACAGTCTGATCTTCCTGGAAAACAAAGAGATAGTCCACAATTCTGTCTAATATAAAACGGTCATGTGAGACCAGAACAATACAGCCATTATATGTATCGAGAAAATCTTCTAAAATCTCAAGGGTTCTGATGTCCAGATCATTGGTCGGTTCGTCAAGTATCAGGAAATTAGAACCAAATATGAGGGAGTTCAGTAAAAACAATCTTTTCTTTTCACCACCTGAAAGAGAACTAACCAGAGATTGCTGCATCTTTCTGTCAAAGAGAAATTTCTCCAGAATTTGCTCGGCTGTGTGCAATACGCCATCTTCAGTACGTATGTTTTCGGCACTCTGGCGAATATAATCAATCACTTTTATCTTAGGGTCAATATAGGGCTCTTCCTGTTCTAATAGTGCGACCTTTGTGTTTTGACCAAATTTAACTGTTCCGTTTAAAATGGGGATTTCGCCTGTGATTGCCCTAATCAGGGAAGATTTTCCACAGCCATTCGGACCAATGATACCAATACGGTCATTTTTCTGAAAATGATAGGTGAAGTTGTCTAAAAGCAGTTTCTCATATCCAAAAGACAATTGATTGATTTCCAGAATGGTTTTTCCAAGCCGGCTGGTTTGAAATGACATACTGAGATCTTTATTGTTGCTCAGGTATGATTTATCCATCAGTTCTTTCACGCGTTCCACATGGTCTTTGGGCTTGGTCGCTCTTGCTCTGGCACCTCTTCTCAACCATTTGAGTTCTTTTTTTAACTGAGCCTGGCGTCTGGTTTCTTTTCTTTCTAAATCTTGCACTTCCAGTTGTTTGCGTTCGACATAATCAGAATAGGAGCCAGGATAGAAGCGAAGCTTCAGCTGGTCAATCTCTAATATACGGTTACTGACTGCATCCAAAAAATAACGATCGTGAGTAACAAAAAGGATCGTACCTTTGTAATTAATCATCCACTCTTGAAGGTATTCGATAATATCAGTATCCAGATGGTTGGTAGGTTCATCCATCAGGATAATGTCCGGTTCATCCAGAAGTACTCTTACCATATCGACTTTTCTTTTCTGCCCGCCTGATAATTGTGAGATCTTTTTATCCCAGAAACTGAGACCGAATTTTGTTAAGGTTGATTTGGCTTTATGATCTATAGTCCAGGCATCACAACGTTCAATCTCTGCCTGAAGTCTGGTTTGTTTTTCATAAAGGGTAGCATCATAATGATTTTCAAGTAAAATGGAGTATTGATAATATTCATTAAGCAGTTTAAAATGAGGGTGATCCGTTGAGTAAATCTGTTGCAAAATACTGAGTTCTTCGTTCAAATCAGGCGTTTGAGGCAGATAATCCAGATGTAAACCGGACTGCATGACAATTCTGCCACTGTCCGGAGATTCCACTCCGGCAAGTACTTTTAAAAGGCTTGATTTACCACTGCCATTGATGCCTAAAATGCCGATTTTTTCGCCTTTATTGATGCCAAAGGTTACCGGCTCAAACAACAGTTTTTCTCCATATCTTTTGCTGATATTCTCAACAGAAATTACATTTTCAATCATGATGACTCCTCTGTCTGACCATTATTTAATTCATTTTCTTGTTGTCAATCATAAAAAAACTGGTATTTCTTTTTTGATCAAGCATTGCCAGGTCATGAATGTAAACGGCGATTGTGGAAGTATCTTCACTCTTTTCTGCCAAACTGAGTTCTGCCACTTTTTTACGGTCGGGTTCTCCACATTGACCACATAAGGTATGATTTTCTGTATATTAGCATTTGAATTTCTTAAGCTTTCTGTTTAGAGAATAAGAAGAAATGCCCAGTAGTTTACAAGCCTCAATCTGAACGTTATTGCATTTAATCATTGCCTGATTAATCAGAATTCTTTCCATATCTGACAGATTCATATTTGAAAATGTCTGAATTGGGTCTGGAACTTCTTTCTTTGGCAGGATTTCGTAAAGATCTTCAATGGAGATTTTGTTTTTTTTATTAAAGAGAACAAGTCTTTGCATGATACTATTTAACTCTCTGATATTACCCGGATAATCATACTCGCATAAATAATTAATGACCTGGGAAGTTATCTCAGGCACTTCTTTATCTAATTTTGTACATAAATTAGTCAGCAGATAATTTATAATTAAAGGAATATCTTCTTTTCTTTCTCTTAAAGGCGGGATATGAATTTGAATGGTATTGATTCTGTTATATAAATCCAAACGAAAAGTCTTTTTGTCTGTCATTGATTTGATATCCTGATGAGTTGCACTCACCATCCGAAAATCTACATTTTTATAATGATTGCTTCCCAAAGGCATTATTTTCTTTTCTTCAATAACTCTCAGAAATGCAGTTTGAATATCGAGGGGCATATCTCCGATTTCATCCAGAAATAAAGTGCCTTTATGAGCAAGCTCAAGATAGCCTGCCTGATTTGATACAGCTCCGGTAAAAGCACCTTTTGTATGACCGAAGATACTGCTTTGAGCCAGACTGTTGGTAAAAATACTACTGTTTATTGCAAGAAACTGTTTGTCTTTCCTTTGACTGCAATAATGCAACAGTTTTGCCAGGAGCTCTTTTCCTGTTCCGGATTCACCGGTAATCAATACATTGGCATAATCACTTCCGGCGGCTAAAATGGTTTGATTGATAATATC
>JAGOCT010000255.1 GCA_017998585.1 Candidatus Cloacimonadota bacterium
AAATGATCCTTATGAAGTAATTCAACAGGCAAGCTGTAGAACGGCTACAAGCAAGATGCTTGTAGTACGAAAGATCCAGCTTGCGAAAAACTAAATTGAAAGAGCGGGTGCAAACCCGCTCTTTTTTTTGATAATCATACTTCACGCATCTTGTTTGCAGAAAGCTGAGTACATAGACTTGTCGTACAAAACAAGTGTATAAGCACATGATGACAGGTTCAGTCAGGGCTGAAACAGCGCTTTTATCCTGAGGATTATTTATAATTTCAAGCCATTTGATTTTGAACTTGACATCAATAAGTGTTTTTTGCATTTAACATTATGTATGCTTTTGTAGCAATCAATAATATAAAAAGAGTGTTTAGTGAATCAAAATCAAAGTAAAAATCTATATATTTTTATCATTATCCTGATCAGTATGAATCTGGCAGGATTCGTATTTCAACGGGTTTATGCTCAGAATAACGAGATAATTGTCAGTGATTCTCTAAAAACGGAGAAAATTATTGACGATTCTCTGTTTTACGAATCAGATAGTCTTGAATATTATGTAAATTTAGAAAAGATTAAACTACGTTACAATTCGATGATTCGCTATGGCAATGCAACGATAAAGTCAGATTCCATGTTGATTGATTTTGATAAAGAGCAGGCGCATGCAGAGGGTCGGATTCTGATGCAGGATGGGGATCAGGTCATACTGGGAGACCAGGTTTATTATGACATCGATACGGAAACAGGTTTTATTTTGGGGGGCGCCAGTAAGTTTGAGCTTGGTTTTTACTACGGTCAGAAAATGCGAAAGATTGACAATGAAGTGTTTGATGTTGATAAAGGACGATTTACAACCTGTGATGCCAAAGAGCCTCATTTTGATATCAGAGGCAATCAGATGCGAATCTACCGTAATCACATGGTCGTAGCCAGACCTATCTATTTTTATGTGAATGAGTTTCCTGTCATGGCTTTCCCTTTTGCTGCCTTTAGCATCAAAAAAGGGCGCGAATCAGGTATTCTCGTGCCAGAGCCTGGTTACAATCCCTCTGATGGCAAGTATCTGAAAAACATCGCCTATTATCTGCCAATCAATGATTACACCGACATAACACTTTCTGCTGACTTTACAGAAAAAAGTGGATGGGGAACAGAGTTTGATATGCCTTACCGTAAACGTTATGATTATAATGGCAATCTCCATGCCCTATACAGAAAGCATATCTCAGATATCAGCAATTACTCGGATGAATGGTCTGTGAGAGCTTACCATCAACAAAGATTTTACAACAAGTCTGAATTCTCTTTAAATCTTGATTTTGCCAGCAGTCGTCAGGTATGGGACAATCAGGCTGATGTTAATAAACGTTTACAAGAATCTATCACTTCCAACATTTCTTACCGAAAGCCTTTTAAAAGTAGTACCCTTTACATGTCTGGCGCTTATACTGAAGATTTAATCAATGATACCCGTTTTATTACATTGCCTACTTTTTCATACAGTCTGCCTTCCAAACCGGTTTATGAATTATTCCCGGTCAACAGTGACAGTTTAAAAAACAAAGATTACTGGTGGAAAAACTTCACTTATTCCTGGAGAAGTTATGGCACACACACCGGTAATATCAAAGAAAAGAGCCCTTCGTTTTCTGATCTGTTTTATCTGAGTAGTCGGGATTCTCTGAATCAGTATATCAATGAACATCATGCCGGGGTCAAACAAAGTATTGGACTCAGTTGGAATGATTCGGTTAAAGGCTGGTTAAAACTGTCTCAGTCTCTTAGTTTTGAAGAAGCGTTGATGGACAGAGATCGTAATAACGATAAATTAGCACATGGTTATTCTTATGCTTATGGAGCTAACGCTTCATTTTCACTTTATGGTCTCAAAAAGTTTGAAAATATACCGGTTACAGCCATTCGGCATATTGTAACCCCTTCTGTTTCATATTCCTGGTCACCAGATTTTTATGATAAAAACAAAGATTTGTATTCTTTTGGGGGAGTAGGTGTCAGTTCAGGTAAAAAAGCCTCATCGATGGGATTAAGTGTTGAGCAGAAATGGCAGTTAAAGTACATCAGTGGGATAGAAAAGAAAGAGAATAAGCTCAATGACCTACTTGTATTACGCTCTAATACAAGCTATAATCTCAGGAATAAGACAAAACCCTGGTCAGATATTTCTCATAGTATGAGTCTGAATCCGGGTGCTTTTGAAGGGGATATTTCCTTTTCTACTTCACAGTCTTTCAGTACATCACAGGACCCTTATGATTTTAGTATCAAATCCTGGCGTTTAAATCTCGGCTGTGCTGTATCTGGAGATGCCTTGTATCAGGAATATTTCCCGTATGAAAAAAATGAATTTGTTACCCGTAAGTTTTTTGAGCCGGACAGTCTTTCACTACAGGATCAGATTGTAGAATCCATTGAAGATCTGGAAAAACTCAGTAAACCAGGAAACTGGCGTTTTACTGCAGATTATGACTATTCCAAGGTCAAAAGAAATAACTATGTTTATACCAGTATGAGAACTTCTTCCAATATCAAGTTAACCCTTAACTGGTCATTGAACTATACGAACTATTTTGATATGAAATCTCATGAACTTTTATCACAAACCATCAATCTGGTCAGAGAACTGCATTGTTGGCGTATTACATTTGCCTATACCAAATCAGCAGATTACTGGGATTATCGAATCGTATTATTAAACATCAAGCTGCCTGAATCTCTGAAAATTCAAACGGATGACCATAATTAATGAATAAAGCTGTTTTTCTTGACAGAGACGGTACTATAAATCACGATGAAAAGGGATATATATCAAATCCAGAAGATTTTCATCTCTTTGATTTTTCTGCAGAAGCAATTCGTCTCCTCAATCAACTTGGAGTTAAAGTCATTGTTGTAAGCAACCAGTCTGGTATTGCCAGAGGAATATTTACAGAATCAGATTTAGAATTAGTTCATCAGAAAATGACTGATACATTAGCCGATCATCAGGCTTTTATTGATAAAATCTACTATTGCCCATATTATAAAGACGCTGTTTTGCCAGAATATCGTGATAATCTGCACATGCGTAAACCTGCTCTCGGCATGTTTCATCAGGCATGTCAGGACTTTGATATTCAAATCAATCGTTCTTTCATGATTGGAGATAAAAAGGAAGATATAGCGTTTGGCAAAAAAGCACACTTAAAAACCATACTGGTATTAACCGGTAATGGTTCCAAACTCCTTACTACTCTTCCTGAATGGGAATATAAACCAGATTTTGTAGTTCAAAATCTGTTAACAGCCTGCCAGCTGATTCAATATCTGCAAAAGTAATTTTTTTCACTGTTATTTCATCAAAATCATCTTTCGGGTGATTTGTTGCGTATCTGTTTTCAATTGGTAAAAATACACACCACTGGCTTGTGTGTGATGATGCTCATCTTTACCATCCCAGCTTATCTGATGTGAACCAGCCGTTTGCTGATCTTTGACCAGCGTTCTGATCTTCTGTCCTTTGATATTAAATACAGACAGCTCCACTTTTTGATCAGAACTGAGCGAATAGCATATCTGAGTGTCAGGATTGAATGGATTCGGGTAGTTTTGATCCAGTTTTAAAGTAGCAGAAGGGTTTTCCACTTCACTTGTTTCAACAAAATCAGGCAGATAATGTTTTTGTATTAAAAAAGTTTGAGTAATTGGAAATTCATCACTCCAGGAATAATACCAGAAATTGTTAGTCCAGGTGGTATAGAAATGATTATTGTCAATTTTGTAAAGCATAGGTCCGCATAACAATGAAATAGGGTTTGTGTAAATTTGAACAGGGTTATCCAACGGACTTGCATCCGGATTAAATAAATGATAATACATGAAGTTGTTGATTGAATACCCGGCCAGGAAGGCATCTCTGATTTGAATAAAAGGTGTAT